>DATMFX010000097.1:0-4813 GCA_035555995.1 Hyphomicrobiales bacterium
TGGACAACTGGATGTTGCCCGCGCTGCGTCTGTTGCTGGCCCTGGCCATTCTGGCATTGCCGAATGCCGCTGCGCCCTCTTCCTTGTTGCTCGCGCTTGCGTTTGCGTTCTGCGTGGGGTTCCTGGTGCGCACGACAGGCATCGCGCTGTTGGTGCTGCTGGCCTGGCATTTTCCGGGCGGCAGCGTTGCCGCGCTGACGCTGTGGTGTTGCGCCGGGGCGGTGGGATTGCTGCTGTTTGGCGGCGGGCGCTGGTGTTCGTGGCGTGGCGACGACGCCTGGCTGCGGCGCATCGATACCGGCACGCCGCAGGTCGTGGTGGGCCGGTCCTGATCCCGAGTGGTCTTTGCAAGAATCAGGGAAAGGCGCGGCGGTAGGCGGCCCAGCACTGGGCGTTTTCCCACAGCTTGACCTGCAGGGTGCCGCTTTGCGGCGGCACGAGCCGTGTCAACAGGCGCTCGCAGAGAATGCGGCTGAAATGTTCCAGGCTCGGGTTGAGGCCGGCAAATTCCGGTTTGTCGTTGAGCAGCGCATCGCGGAAATACGCCACCTCCACCTCGAGCGCGGCTTCGATGGCCACGATATCCACCAGGTAGCCGTGCTGGTCGAGCGTGTCGCTTTCCAGGCTCAGCTCCAACACATAGTGATGCGCATGCGGCGAATTCTCGCTGCCCCAGTCGCCGCCCACCAGATAATGGTTGGCAATGAAATCGCGTGTAACGGCTACGGTATACATGCATCCCTCTAGTTTTTTAGATAGCTTCTATTCAAAAACGAACAAGGCCTGCAGCGGCACTTCCGCATGCTCGTGCAGGCGTTGATACAAATCCGGCGCTTGCTCCAGCGGCACGCGCGCATCGATCCAGCGCTGTGGCTGCACGCGCTGCAACTGTTCCCAGGCGCTGGCAAAACGGCGCGCCTTGGACCAACGTCCCGCAAGCGCCGGCGCCAAGGTGCTCACCTGGCTGGTGGTAACGCTGATGCGATTGCGGTGCGCGGCGCCGCCAAGCGGCAGCGCGCAGGCTTTGCTGCCATACCAGCTACCGACGATGATGCGACTGCAATAGCCGCTCAATTCCAGCGCAAGCGTCAGTGCCTGCGGTGCGCCGCTCACTTCGAACAATAGATCGGCGCCACCCCAATCCGCGAATTGCGCCACGAGTATTTCCCGCTGCGCGGTATCGCAAAGTGCCGTCAGCCCCAGCCCGGCAGCCGCGGTGCGCCGCTGCGGATGTGGATCCAGCCCGTACAGCGCCGCCAGCGGAAACTGTGTCAAGAGCGCACTCGTCAACAGGCCCACGATGCCAAGTCCAAATACCGCCACGCGCTCGCCCAACAGCGGCGCGCCATCCTGCACCAGATTCACCGCGGTTTCCATGTTGGCGAGGAATACCGCGGCTTCGTCCGGCACCGCATCGGGAATCGGCACCAGCGACGCCGGCTCCGCCACATAGTGGCTGGCATGCGGCTGGAAGCCAAATACGCGGCGATTCAACCAATCGTTCTGCACGCCTGCACCACAGGCGATCACGCGGCCCACGCTGGCATAGCCGTAACGCAAGGGATAACTGCTCTGCTCGCGTAGTGCCGCCAGCGTGTCGTCGAGCGCCAGCGCTTCGGGCAAGTGGCCGCGATACACCAACAGTTCACTGCCGGCGCTTGGCGCCGAACAGCTGACCTTTACCAGCACTTCGCCGGCCGCCGGCGCCAGCAGGGCCTCGCGCACTTCCAGTTCGTGCGGCGCGTTGAACCACAGCTGCCGCGCCCGCACGGGCATGGCGGTACTCATGCGCTCTCCTCGCCGTAGCGCAGCAATCCCCAGGCGATCAGATCCTCGCCAAGGCGTTCGGTATGCAACGGCGCGATGCGCGGCAGCCGCCCGGGTTCCAGGCGTCCAAGTTCGCCCACCGCCTTGTAGCCGCCCACCAGCGTGGGCGCGATGGTCAGCACCAGCGCATCGGCCAGGCCTTCGCGCAGGAACGCGGTGATCACGTTGGCGCCGCCTTCCACCATCAGGCTGTCGATGCCGCGCGCATGCAACATTTCCAGCGCTGCGGGCAACGCCACGCGTCCGTCGGCATTGGCCTGCACCTGCAGAAATTCCGCGCCTTCCATGGTGTCCATGGCGGCGGTGGTGAGTACCCAGCAGGGGCGCTCGGCGCGGCAAAGGCGGGCATCGAGCGGCAGGCGTGCGTGGCTGTCGAGCACCACCGGTTGCGGACTGTCTCCCTGCCAATGCCGCACGGTCAGTTGCGGATCGTCGGCAAGCACGGTGGAAATGCCGACCAGAATACCGTCGTGCAGGCTGCGCAGTTGATGGGTGAGGCGACAAGAGGGAGCGCTGCTCAGCGCCAGCGATGCGCCGGGGCGAACGGCGATGCTGCCGTCCCAGCCCTGCGCATAGCAAAGCGTGACGAAAGGTCGGGCGGCGGGACGGAAGGAAGCGCTGCTAGCGGCCAGCCACGCCTCAATTCGTTCGTTCAGGCTCATGCGACCGGCCGTTCAACTCCTGCGGGGAGGTTTGCGGCAACAGATGCTCCATGCGCTGCGCCTTGGTCAACAGGTAGTGTGCGTTTTCGGCATTGGCCGGCACTGCAAGCGGCACGCGCTCGACCACTTGTATGCCTTCGGCCTCCAGCGCGTGAATCTTCAGGGGATTGTTGGTGATCAGGCGTATCTTGCGCACGCCAAGGTCTTCCAGCATGCGTGCGGCCAGCGTGTAGTCGCGTTCGTCGGCGCCGTGGCCGAGCATCAGGTTGGCATCCACCGTGTCGTAACCCTGGTCCTGCAGGTTGTAGGCTTGCAGTTTGGACAAGAGGCCAATGCCGCGCCCTTCCTGCCGCATGTAGAGAATGATGCCGCAGCCGGCCGCGGCCACCATCGCCATCGACCGCTGCAGCTGTTCGCCGCAATCGCAGCGCAGCGAGCCAAGCACATCGCCGGTGAAGCATTCGGAATGAATGCGCACCAGCACCTGGTCCGTTGCCGCCACGTCCCCCATGCAGAAGGCGAGGTGTTCCTTGTCATCCAACGTGTTGCTGAAGTAACACAACTGGAAATTGCCGTGCCGCGTAGGGATACGGGCCGTGGTCTTGCGACATACTGAAGCTTTCATAAGGAACCCATGTTAAGACTCACTCGGCCCGGGCGGCAAGTTGCATGTGCCGGTTTGGGCGTTTGGCATGAAATTCCGACATTTGGGCGGCAACGGTCGCGCCCACGGCGTTTTATGCCTAAGCTTGTGGCCTTGATTCGACAGGAACCGCGCTTGATTTCCGCTCTCTGGTTCGCCGTGCCCGGCGATCTCGCCACACTCACCGGGGGTTACGCCTACGATCGGCGCCTCCTGGCCGGCCTGTGCGCTCGCGGCCTTGCGGTGACGCATCTGGCGCTGCCCGGTTCGTATCCACAGCCAAGCGAACAGGATTTGGCAAGTGCCGATGCCATGCTGGCCGCCCTGCCCGATGGCGCCACGGTATTGATCGATGGCCTCGCCTATGGCGTGCTCGATGCCAGCGCCACGCGCCAGCGTGAGCGTCTGCGCCTGATTGCGTTGTGCCATCATCCCCTGGCGCTGGAAAGCGGATTGAGCGACGCCCAGGCCACGCACCTGGCCGCCTCCGAACGCGCCGCGCTTGCCGCCGCGCGCGCCGTGGTGGTCACCAGCCCCCATACCGCCGCGCTGCTGCGCCGCCATTACGATGTGGCGCCGGAGCGCATCGTGGTGGCGCTGCCTGGGACAGATCCGCGGCCGTTCGCGCCTTGCGCGGGCAATCCGCCCTTGCTGCTCACGGTGGCCACCCTGACCCGGCGCAAGGCGCATGACGTGTTGATTACCGCGCTGGCGCAGTTGCGCGAACTGCCCTGGCAGGCACGCTGGGTTGGCGGCGACCGCTTCGATCCGGCCTGGAGCAAGGCGCTGCGCGACCAGGTGGCGGCGGCCGGCCTTGGCGAGCGCATCACCTTCGTTGGCGAACGCGACGATCTCGCCACGGAATATCAACAGGCGGATCTGTTCGTGCTGCCCTCGCGTTTCGAAGGCTACGGCATGGTATTTTCCGAAGCGCTTGCAGCCGGGTTGCCGCTGGTGGGCACCACGGCCGGCGCGCTGCCCGAGGTGATACCGGACACGGCGGGCATCCTGGTGCCACCCGATGACAGCGCCGCCCTGGCACAAGCGCTGTCGCATTTACTCACAACTCCCGCGCTGCGCCGACGTCTGCAACAGGGCGCGCGCACGGCGGCGGCACAGCTGCCGCGCTGGGACGATACGGCGGCACGAGTCGCCGCACTGGTGGAGACCTTGCAACGATGAATCAATTCGCCATTACCTGGCTGGATTTGCGCGAAGTTGCCGATCAGCGCGCACGCGCGCCGGCATTGCTGCAACGCGCGGCGGGCTGGCTGCGCGCGGCTCCCACCGCTTGCGTGATCGACCTGGGCGCCGGCACCGGCTCTACATTGCGCGCATTACGGAGCGCTGGTTTGGAGGCGCCATGCTGGCATCTGGTGGATCACGATGCGGCACTGCTGAACGAAGCCCGGCACCGGCATGCGGATGAACTGACGCTACGAACCCACACGCGCGACCTCTGCGACCTCGACGCGCTGCCGCTGGAAGATGGCGCACTGGTGAGCGCCTCGGCCTTGTTCGATCTGACCTCAAAGGCATTCTGCACTGGGTTGGTTGCGCGATTGGCGCAGCACGGCGCCGCCCTGTACGCCGCGTTGAACTACGACGGCGACATGCGCTGGACGCCAGCACATCCGCTCGATGCGGCGGTGCTGGCCGCCTTCAATCGCGACCAGCAACG
>DATMFX010000098.1:0-4615 GCA_035555995.1 Hyphomicrobiales bacterium
CGACCAGGGATACAGCGTGGCGCCATTGAGCAGCACGGGAAAGATTTCCGCCGCGCTTGCGGCCGTCCATAAGGGACAGAGCTGGGTGGCCCTGTCGGCGGGGTGGATGTGCATGTAGTGGGTGTGGCTCCAGCAGAAGTGCAGCACGTTCGCGTGCGACACCACCACGCCCTGCGGCGTGCCGGTGGAACCGGAGGTGTAGACGATATAGGCCGGCGCCTCGGGCGCCACGGCAACCGGTTCCAGCGCCTCGGGCGCGCCTTTCAGCACCGCCTCCACATCCAGCGCAGTGACGCCGCTTGCCGCCGCAAGCGCCAGGGCGGCCTCGCGCGTGTCGCCCGCATACAGCACCAGGCGCGCGTCCAAATCCGCCATCAACTTCAGCAGGCGTTCTTGCGGCAGCTCGGCATCCAGGCTGGCAAAGCAGGCGCCCGCTCGCAATACCGCCAACTGGCTGAACGGATAGTGCACGCCGTGCCGAAACAGCAGCACCACCGGCATGGCAAGCAGCGCCTCCTTGCGTAGCAGCGCGGCCGCAAGCGTGGCGCTGCCCCGTTCCAGTTCGGCATAACTGACCTTGCGTTCTCCCTGGCACAGCGCCGTGCGCGTGGCGTGCTGCCGCGCCATCTGGCAAAAACGGCCAAGCACGCTGCCGTTCACTGCGCTGCGCGGAAAACCTTCCCCCATATCGGGTAGCAAAGCGCGATAACGTGGACTCATGCCTGCACCTCCCGCCGCACGCACGCCAGCGCGTGGTGCTGCAGATCCTGCCGGTAAACCTGCGCTCCCAAGCGGTAGTGCCAGGCCGACCACAGGTTGACGATGCCCACCAACGCCAGGGCGTGGCCAAGCGAAGCATCGCCAAGCCGCGGCGCCAACCAGTCGCTCAGCACCCCCGTAATCCACGGCCCGATACCAAGCCCGATCAGCGTTTGCGTGAACAGCAGCAGCGCGGCCGCCAATGCGCGCGAATGTTCCTCCGCCAAGGCCTGTGCCACAGCGTAGCTCGGGCCGAAGAACGTGGCGGCAAGCAGCGTCATCGCCGCAAAACAACCAAGCGCCGGCGCCAGCCCAATGCCTAGATAGGTACCGAGATAGGCGCCGCACTGCAGCGGCAACATGCTGAGTATCGCCAGGCCGGGCACCCACCAGTACCAGCGCGCATCGTCGTACCGCGCCGCCAACCGATCCGCCAGCCGGCCACCCAGGCAGGTGCCCACCAGCCCCATCAACGCCAGCGCGGCGATCAGCGTGCCGGTGGGGCCCGGCCCAAGGCCATGCAGGCGCATGAAGAACGAAGCGTTCCAGGTGCTGCCCGCATACCACACCACCGAGTGCAATGCTGCCGCGAGGCAGAGATGCCGGTAGGAACGCCGGCGCAGCAATCTGACGGCGGCCTGGGCGAACGGCATGACACTGCTCGCAAGAGACACGGAGGGAATCGCGCGCCCCTGTTCCCGCACAGCCATGGCGGCATCGGTTACCCCGCTCGTGGGACATACCGGACTGGTTTCGCCGCCGTCATCACCCATAACGCCAGCCACCGCAAGCGCGGAGGAAGCCCCCGCTCCGTGGTTGCCCAGCGTGTTCCAGACCAGCAGGGCGCAGGGAAGGCCCGGCAGGCCAAGCACGATGAACACCCAGCGCCAGGGCAACAATTCGTTGAGCCAGCCGCTGGCGAGATTGCCGACCAGCGCGCCGAGCGGCACGCCAAGCGCATAGAACGACAGCGCCGTGGCGCGCTGCGCAGGCGGAAAATGGCTGGCAATCAGCGCATGCGAGGCGGGCGAGCCGCCGGCTTCGCCGATCGCGGTGCCGATGCGCGCGATCAGCAGAGAAACGAAACCCACCGCCAATCCGCAGCAGGCGGTAGCCAAGCTCCACAGCAGGAGGCACCCGGCCAGCACCTCGCGCCGCCTGCCGCCGTCCGCCAGACGCGCCAGCGGAATGCCGAGCACGGCATAGAAAACCGCAAAGGCAAGGCCGCCCAGCAGCCCGAGCTGCGCATCGTTGAGGGCGAAGTCATGGCGGATGTCTTCCAGCAACAGCGCCAGCACCTGCCGGTCCATGATGTTGATGGCATACACCAGGATCAACAGGCCAAGCACGTAGCGGGGATACCAGGGCTGGCGCGACAGCGCCGCGAGAGAACGCGTGGGCATGATGGCAATCCTTTGCACGGGCGGGAGCCTCAGTGTAGGCGGCTTTACGCGGCGCGCCAGAAAATCCGCAATGTGACCTGCCTCACCAAAGCCACCGCAATGACCGTGCCTTGCCGCCCCTTCGTCACGATTGTGCTTTATGATGCCGGCATCGCTGCCACCGGAGCCATGCTCATGAACACGATCCGCAACAACTGGCAGGCCTTCATCCTGGGGGTGCTGCTGTGTGCCGGCCTGCTGGGGCTCGGCGCCATCCTGGGCTACAGCGCCCTGCGCCACAAAGCCTTCGAGAGAACCGTGATGGTCAAGGGCCTGTCCGAACGGGAATATCCCGCCGACGTGGTGATCTGGCCGATCGAGTTCATCGCGGCTGAAAACGACCTGACCGAGTTCTATGAAACGCTCGACAGCCGCACGACCCTGGTGCGCGAATTTCTGCTCGGCGCCGGCCTCGAGGCCACCGAACTGTCCTACGGCGCGCCGGTGGTGAACGACGGCTACGCCAACCAGTACGGCAACGGCGAACGCCCCCTGTTCCGCTACACCGGCAGCCGCACCGTAACCGTCTACACCGACAAGGTGGGCACCGTGCGCGAGGCCATGGCGCGCCTTGGCGAACTGGGACGGGACGGGCTGGTACTGTCGGGCGACAGCTGGCGCAACTCCACCCAGTACCTGTTCACCACCCTCAACGACGTCAAGCCGGAGATGGTGGAGGAAGCCACGCGCAACGCGCGCGAGGTGGCGGAAAAGTTCGCGGCGGACTCGCAAAGCCGCCTGGGCAAGATCAAGCAGGCCAGCCAGGGCCAGTTCAGCATCAGCGACCGCGACGCCAACAACCCCCACATCAAGACCGTGCGGGTGGTGTCGACGCTGGAATACTACCTGGCGGATTGAGCCGCCCCCCCCTCGTCCCCGCCGGATGCTGGCATAGTGCCAGCATCCGGCGCGTACGGTTGATCTTGATTGCGCAAGGCAGGCACAGGACAATACGCACGCTCGCATCGCGCGGCGGACGGTCAGCATGAAAGCAATAGGGGAACTGGCCGCCCGTAACACGGTACCGGTGGCAGCGTGAAAAATTTCTCCCGGAAATTTTTTACTGCCAGAGTGAAATTTTTACAGAGAGGCGCAAGCTTCCCGTTGGAAGGCTTCAGACAGACCGAATGCGGCTACGCGCAATTTCGCGGCTTTATGCGAACCAGCTCGTGTTTTCGCCATTCTTTCGCTGAAGCACAGGTAAAAAACTGGCATCTTGGCACCTGGTACGCCGTTTGCTAGCCATTGCGAAACAGCAACCTGCGAAGTTCGATGGCTTCGAGGCTGGATTGGGGAGCTGAGACGAGCTTCAGTCGGCCGTCGATCTTTGCAACACACTATCGCAGCACGATCTGCTGCGGTTCATCCAAGGAGAACTGCATGAAAGCCAAATCACTGTCCAAAGTTCAACGTCTTTCCCAGCTTGCGCTGGTACTGGCGCTGCTCGCTCCGGCTGCCCATGCCCAGGACGAGGGCTGGTACGTTGGTCTCGGCGTCGGCCAATCCGATGCCGATATCGCCAACGACCGTATCAGCTCCACCCTCAGCGGCAACGGCTTCACCCCCGGCACCATCAATGGCGACGACCAGGATACTGCTGCCAAGCTGTTCGGCGGCTACAACTTCAACCGCTACTTCGGCGTTGAAGGCAGCTATTTCGACCTGGGCAACTTCGGTTTCACCACCACCCTGTCGCCGCTGTCCACCTTCGACGGCGAAGCCCGCCTGAAAGGCGTAACGCTGGACCTGGTAGGCAAGATGCCCTTCAGCGAAAAACTGAACGGTTTCGTGAAAGCCGGCGCCCATGACGCCCGCATCCGCGAATCCTTCGCCAACGGCCCGGCATCCGCCTACTTCGACAATGCTTCGGACAATGATACCGACGCTCACTACGGCCTGGGGCTGCAGTATGCCTTCACCGACCGCCTCTCCGTGCGCGCCGAGTACGAGCGCTTCGAACTGAGCCAGCGCCGCCTGATCGACGACCAGGTAGACCTGGCCACCATCGGCATCGTGTACAACTTCGGTTCGCGTCCGGCACCCGCTCCGGCCCCGGCACCCGCTCCGGCTCCTGCGCCCGCCCCGGCTCCGGCCCCCGCGCCGACCCCGGCTCCGCAGCCCGCCCGCGTAACGCTCAACGCCGACGCCCTGTTCGACTTCGACAGCGCCGAACTGCGCAACGCCGGCCGTCAGGAACTGGACGTACTGGTCGAAGGCCTGCGTGGCATGACCTACGAAGTGCTGATCGTTACCGGTCATACCGACCGCATCGGCACCAATGCCTACAACCAGGCACTGTCGCAGCGTCGCGCCGAAACCGTGCGTACCTACCTGATCTCGTCCGGCATTCCCGCCAACGATATCCGCAGCAGCGGTGTAGGTCCCACGCAGCCGGTCACCACGCCTGGCCAGTG
>DATMFX010000099.1:0-5472 GCA_035555995.1 Hyphomicrobiales bacterium
GCCGCCCGTGCTCACGGTGGTCGGCAAGCTCAAGCGCACCCACGGCATCGCCACCGAAGACTTCAAGTTCCTGCAGTCGGTGGTGGCGCCCGGCCACATCCCCAAGGTGTGCATTCCATCGCCCACCATGCTGCACTTTCGCGGCGGCCGCAAAGGCATCGACGAGAAAGCCTATCCGGACCTGAAGGAGTTCTTTGCCGACCTCGCGCGCATCTACCAGGAAGAGCTGGCGGAGCTGTATGCGCTCGGCTGCCGCTATGTGCAGTTGGACGACACCAACCTGGCTTACCTGTGCGATCCTTCGCACCGCGAACGCGTCAAGGCGCAGGGCGAGAACCCCGACGAACTGCCGGAACTGTATGCCTGGCTGATCTCCGAGAGCGTCAAGCTGTGCCCGGCCGACATGGCGATCGGCGTGCACCTGTGCCGCGGCAACCACCGCAGCGCCTGGGCGGCCGAAGGCGGCTACGAGCCGGTGGCGGACATCATGTTCAACCAGACCAAGGTGGATGCCTTCTTCCTTGAATACGACGACGCGCGCTCGGGCGATTTCAGCCCCCTGCGTTTCGTGCCCAAGGACACCCAGGTGATCCTGGGCCTGGTGTGCTCCAAGGTACCCGCGCTCGAAAGCAAGGACGACATCAAGCGCCGCCTGGACGAAGCCTCCAGGTTCATCGCGCTGGATCAGTGCGGCCTGAGCCCGCAGTGCGGTTTTGCCAGCACCCATGAAGGCAACGACCTCAGCGTCGAGCAGCAGTTCGACAAGCTGCGCCTGGTGGTGGAGATCGCGGACGAAGTCTGGAAGTAACACCAATGCCAAACCCGGGCGGACCCCGCTGAACCGCCCGGGCCATCCTCTTGATGCAGGCCGCCATGGCCTGTGGGAGCTCCATGCCGGATAGCCATCCCGTCACCGTGGATCAGACACCGCTGTGGCGGCAGATACTCTGCAACAAGCGTCTGCTCATCTGCGTGTTTCTCGGCCTGGCTTCAGGGATGCCGCTGTACGTGCTCACCCAGATGATTCCCGGGTGGCTGCGCAGCGAGCAGGTCGATCTGGCCACCATCGGGCTCTTTGCCCTGCTGGGCCTGCCGTATAACTGGAAGTTCCTGTGGGCGCCGCTGATGGACCGCTACCGCCTGCCGTTCCTGGGCCGGCGGCGCGGCTGGATGCTGCTGACCCAGGTGGCGCTGTTGTTCAGCATCGCCGGTTTCAGCGGCATCGACCCGATGGAGAACATCAGCGCCGTGATGTGGGTGGTGCTGGCCACGGCGTTCTTCAGCGCCACGCAGGACATCGTCATCGACGGCTATCGGCGGGAACTGTTGCCCGACAACGAGCTTGGGCTGGGCAACGCCATTCACGTCAACGCCTACCGGATTTCCAGCCTGGTGCCGGGTTCGCTGGCCTTCATCCTGGCCGACCACATGGCCTGGTCGCTGGTGTTTCCGGTGGTGGCGGGTTTCATGGTGGTGGGCATCATCGCCACGCTGTTGATTCCGGAAACCGCGCACGACAGCGAGGCGCCCACCACGTTGCGCGCCGCCATCGTTGACCCCTTCGTGGAATTCTTCACGCGCGATTCGGTGCGCTCGGCCGTACTGCTGCTGGCCTTCATCGTGCTCTACAAGCTGGGCGACAACATGGCGGCGGCGCTGCAGACGCCATTCTTCATCGACATGGGCTACAGCCTGACGCAGATCGGCACGGTGGCGAAACTGTCGATTCTCATCGCGTCCACCGTGGGTGGCTTCGTGGGCGGCATCATGATGCTGCGCATCCCGATCAGCCGCGCGCTGTGGTATTTCGGCGTGGTGCAGATGTTGTCCAGCCTCAGCTATGCCGGATTGACGCTGGTGCCGGGCAACATACCGGCGCTGGCGCTGGCTACCAGCTTCGAGTATTTCGGCGTGGGCCTGGGCACGGCGGCGTTCACCGCGTTCATCGCGCAGCAGACCAGCATGCGCTTTTCCGTCACGCAGTTGGCATTGCTGCTCAGTTTCGCCACCATCGCGCGCACCTTCACCTCGGCCTTTGCCGGCTTCCTGATCGAGGCCATGGGTTATTTCAATTTCTTCGTGCTGTGCTTCCTGCTTGCCATTCCGGGCATGGTGCTGTTGATCTGGGTGGCGCCCTGGTCGGGGAAGAAGACGGGAGCACCGCGCTGAAGGTTGTTCAGGCCAGCGGCAGCAAGTGGCCCGATTTCACCCACAGCAGCGCGTCTTCGCGCGCCTCGGGGCGATGGCGGCTACCGGGCGGACGGCGTAGCCAGGTGCCGGCGCCGTAGCGTCCGTCCTCGTCTTCGATCACGCCGCGCATCACGTACATTTCCTCGCCGCCCGGATGATCGTGCAGGATGCCGGGCGCGTCCGCGTCCAGTTTCACCAACACCACCTGCTCCTGATTGTGCGCATGCAGCCGCTGCACCGCCACGCCCGGGGCGGGCACCCACCATTCTCCCTGGGTGGTGTCGATGGCCACGCGCGTCTCATCGTCGGATTGGAACTGGTGCAGCTTCACCAGGATCACGCAGCCTTCGCGGCTGAACGGCGTGTGGTGGAAGCCGATGGGGTTGCGGAAATAAGTGCCGGCGTGAAAGTCGCCGGTTTCATCGGAAAACGTACCCTCCAGCACCAGGATTTCCTCGCCGCCGGGGTGCCGGTGTCCGGAAAAGCTGGCGCCCGGGTCGTAGCGCACGAGGGAGGTGGCATGGCCGCGCTCGGCCTCCTCGCGCGCCAACGGCTTGCGCCACACGCCGGCCTTGGGGCTTGGCACCCAGTCCATGCGGTCGGTGTCGAGCGTGACCGGCAGGGCGAAGTTCATGTTGAGCATGGCGATCTCCAGCATGGAAAGGGTATTGGAAGGCAAAAGCGCGGGTTAGCGGGCAAATTTTTCACGCGGTCAGCAAGTTGCCATGTTTGCGCCTGTCGAATGTGAGGTTTTCCTGTTGTAATGCGGCCTCGCTCCAGGAGGCAGTCATGAGCGCGATTTTCAAGAACCGCAGAGTACCGAAGCATTTGATCATCCACGATGAATACGAACCCAGAGGGCGTTCGCGATTCGGGCTGCTCAAGGCCGTGCTGTGGCTGGCGGTGCTCCTGCTGCTGACAGGCGCCGTCCTGATGGCCACCGACCGCACGCTGGGTCTGTTCTGACCGCGGCGGGCAAGCCCGCCGCGACACCTCCCCTCTTTATTTTTTCTTGCCGGCTTTCCTGCCGGGTTTTTCGTCCTTCCTGCCGCTTTTTGCTGTCGTCTTCGCCACCTTGGCGGTGCTTGCCGCTTTCTTCTTGGTAGCCTTCTTACCCTTGCTTCCCTCGTAGGTGGCCAGACCGGGCTTGAGCTCCTTGTCGTCGAGGAAGGCCTTCATGGCGCCGGAGCGGAACTCGCCGCCGCTGCGATACTGCGAAGCGTCGCCCTTGGCGTAGATGTAGTCGTTGGCGGTTTCCCAATCCATGTAGCGCACGCGCTTGAACACGTCCTTGGCGGCGCGCAGCACCACCGGGTCCTTTTGCATCAATACCTTGGCCAGTGCGCGCACGCGTTTTTCCAGTTGCGCGGCGGGCACTGCTTCATTGATCAGCCCCATGTCCGCCGCCTGCCGGCCGGTGAAGGTTTCGCCGGTCATGATGTAGTACAGCGCATTGCGCATGCCCATGGTGTCCGCCACCACCTTGGTGACATTGCCACCGGGCAGGATGCCCCAATTGATTTCCGACAGGCCGAACTTGGCGTCTTCCGAGGCGATGGCGAGATCGCAGGAGGTGAGCGGGGTGAAGGCGCCGCCGAACACCCAGCCGTTGACCATGGCGATGGTGGGCTTGGCGAAGTTGCGCAGCTTGATCTGCTGCCACGCCGCGGTCTCCTCGCGGATGCGCATCTTGAAGGCGTCCGACATGTGATCGGTTTCGCGAAAGTATTCCTTCAGGTCCATGCCGGCCGACCAGGCGGCGCCGCGGCCGGTGAGCACCACCACGCCGCAGCGATCGTCCAGTTCCAGGTGATGCAGCGTGGCGTACATCTCACGGTTGAGCGTGGGGCTCATGCAGTTTTTTTTGTCCGGACGGTTGAAATAGACGAAGGCGATCCGCTCGTCGAAGACCACGTCGACGGTGTTGCCCCAAGGCTGCTTGCTGCTCATGATCACTACCTGATTATTGTTGTTGGCGGGAAAAAGGATGTGCGCGGGACTATAGCATAGGGGCCTTTCGGGCAACCATGCTGGTGGAAAACTGGCCGGTTCCGTTTGTGTGAACTATGGTGTAGGCAATGGGGTACAGGCAGTGAGTGTGGACAGTGCAGGGAGGCACCATGGACACCGCGTTGTTTCGCGCAGAGGCGCTGCAATCGCGTGAGCGGCAACGCTGGGGCGCCGTGCTGGTGGCCGGCCCGCTGCCGGGCCGTTGGCTGAGCGCGTTGCTGGCAACATTCACGGCGGTGGCGCTGGCGTTCCTGGCGCTGCACCAGTATCAGCGCAAGGTGGTGGTGAGCGGCGTGCTGCTGCCGCAAGCGGGCCTGGTGGAATTGACCGCGCCGGCGGGCGCGCGCGTGCAGGCGCTATGGGTGACGCAAGGGCAGGCGGTGAGCAGGGGCCAGGCGCTGCTCGAACTGCATTTCGATGCGCTTGGTGATGGACAGGACCTGGCCGCGGTGCGTGCCACCCTGCAGGGGCAGCAGAGCGACCTGCAGCTCGAACTGCAACTGGACGTGGCGCGGGCGTGGCAGCGGCAGCATGCCCTGCAGACGCGTTTGCAGGCATTGCATCGGCGTCAGCGCCTGGGCGGGCAGGTGGTGGAACAGGCGCTGGCGCTGCTGCAACTCAGGCAACGCGCCGAACAGGCGAGCGCTTCCCTGTATCGACGGCGGCTGGTGGCGCAGAGCGATCACGAACTGCGCCAGGCGCAGGTGCTGGAACAACAGGGCATGCTCGACCGCGCACGTCTGGAACAGCAGGAACGCGCCGCCGAATCGCTGGACCTGGAACAGCAGCAGGCTGCGTTGGAACTCGAAAGCGCCGCCTCGCAGGCCGCGCTGCGCCAGCGTCTGGATGAATTGCAGCGGCAATTGCTGCAACTGGACCGCGAACGGCACAAGGTGGTGAGCGCGCCGCTGGCAGGAAGCATCGGCAGCCTGGCGCTGCAACCGGGCATGACGCTTGGCGCGGGAGCGCCGCTGTTGAGCGTGTTGCCCGAGGGCGGCGCGATGGTGGCGGAATTGGAAGTGCCGAGCGACGCCATTGCCTTCGTCACGCCGGGGCAGACCGTGCGGCTGCGCCTCGATGCCTTTCCCTATCAGAAATTCGGTTTTCTCGACGCGCGGGTGCAAACGGTGGAAGCCAACGCCGCGCTGCGGGGAGGCGACGGCGTGCCGCGTTTTCGCGTGCGCGCCGCACTGGCCAGCCAATTCATGCAGGCCTTCGGCCACGAGCAGGCGCTGTTGGCCGGCATGCGTTTGCAGGCCGACATCACGCTCG
>DATMFX010000100.1:0-8985 GCA_035555995.1 Hyphomicrobiales bacterium
CAGACTGGTGGCTTCAGACATGGCTGCCGGCGCAGCTCTTGTAGAGCTGGTAGTTGAGGCTTACGAGGGATAGCAATAGTAAGGCACCGCCGGCGTTGTGGGCAACCGCGACGGGCAGCGGCAGCGACCACAGCACGTTGCTCAGGCCCAGACACACCTGGATCGCAAGCAGCGCCGCGATCACGTTTGCCTGCCGGCGCAGGGCGGCGCCACCGGCATTGCGGTAGAGCTGCATCAGCAGGAAACACAGCGACCCGAGCACCACCAATGCGCCGATGCGATGCCCCATGTGGATGGCCACGCGCGCCGCGCCGTCGAGCTGGCCGCCGAGGTAGTTGGGGCCGATCTCCTGAAACACGTCGAAACCGCTTTTGGCATCCATCGGCGGCCACCAGTGGCCCTGGCAGGTGGGCAGGTCCGGGCAGGCCAGCGCCGCGTAGTTGGAACTGGTCCAGCCGCCAAGCGCAATCTGCAATACCACCAATACCAATCCCGCCGCCGCCAGCGGGCGCAGCGCGCGCCAACGCGCCAGCGGTACATTGGGATGCGGCCAGGGCGCATTGCGCAGGCGCTGGGCCAACAGCCACAAGAGGCTCAGCGTGGTGAAGCCGCCCAACAGATGCGTGGTAACCACCTGCGGCCACAGTTTCAGCGTGACCGTCCACATGCCGAACAGTCCCTGCGCGATCACCAGCGCCAGCAGCAACAGCGGCAGCTTGAGCGGCTGTCCCGGCTTGTCGCGGTTTTTCCAGGCCAGCACGCTGATTGCGATGATCACCAGCCCAAGCGTGCCGGCGAAATAACGATGCACCACTTCCGGCCAGGCCTTGTGTACCTCGAACGGCGCTTCGGGAAAACGCGCTTCGGCGTTGGCGATCTGCTCTTCGGTGCCCGGCCAGGTCAGGTGGCCGTAGCAGCCGGGCCAGTCGGGACAGCCGAGTCCGGCGTCGCGCAGGCGGGTGAAGGCGCCCAGTATCACCACGCACAGCGCCAGCGCCGTGGCGAACAGCACGAGGCCGTAGGTGGGTTTGGTCATGGTCATGGCGGTCCTGCTTGTAAAAAGTTAACCCAGGCTGCTTCTTTTCAGCAGTTTCTCGAGATCGGACAGTATCTGCTCCGGCGTGTTCCCGGGGGTGAAGTACATCATGACGTTGCCGACCGGATCGGCGACGTAGATATAGTGCTCAGCGACGGGATCGTGCCCCGCGGCGGAGGGCGCCAGCTCCGCGCCCAAGGTGGCGGAGTCCACGAACACCGCGCGCATGCCGGGATGTTCCCGTTCCAGCAGCGCCGCCACGCCCGGATCCAGCTGCGTGCCCTGGCCCACCTGCACGTAGACGCGCTGCACGCGGGGAGCGTCGCCCGCAAGCAGGATGTGCATCTGGCGCAGGAAAAACAGCCGGTCCTCGCAGCCCGCATCACAGTTGGCGGTGCCCAGGTACAGCAGTTGCCAGGGGCGTGGATCGTAATCGTCCGGGCTGACGCCGGCAGTCAGTTCCTCGAAACCTTGATAGGCGGGGCCACCTTCGGCATCACGCAGGCCCAGTTCGGCGAGATCCAGCACCGGCGTGACCAGCACGCCCTTGTTGGTGGTGCCCCCCACGCCATGCTCGATCGCCTTGTTGAAGGCCCAGGTGGCCAGGCTGAGCGGCACGATGGCGATGCCCAGAAGAGCGATGAGCTTGAGTTTGTTTTTGTCCACGCGGGTTCTCGCTACATTTCTCGCTATCGCGATATCAAAAAGTCAGGCATCCGCATCCGGTGCGGTACTTTCCCTGCGGGTGCTGTACACCAGGTAGAGCAGGGTGAGCATCGTCGCCATGGCAAACCATTGCACGGCATAGCCACGGTGCATTTCCGGGCTCAGGTTGATCACCGGCCAGTTGCGCGTCAACGCGCCCGGCACGTCTTGCGCCACCCTGACCGTATACGGGAACACCGTGCCCTGCAGGCCGGCCGCCTGCCACATCCGCCCGGGCTCGAGCACCTGGATTACCTTGGGCCAGCCCGGCGCCATCAGTTCGTCATTGAGCACTACCTGCTCGCCCACCGGCACGTAGACGCTGCCGGCAACGTTCAATGTGGCCGGCAATGGCGCCACAGTGGGCAGATCCGCACGCGTGCGGCCCTGCGCCACCCAGCCGCGGTTGACGAACACGCCAACCCCTTCGGCAGTCTGCACCGCCTGCAGCACTTCATAACCCACCTGCCCGCCGACGATGCGGTTGTCGAGCAGGAACACATGTTCGTTGTCGGCACGGCCGCTGAATTCCACCTGCCGGTACTGCAGATCCTGCATGGGATCGAGCGTCTGCAGATCCACCGGCAGCTCTTGCTGGCGGCTGTCGTACACCGCCAGCAGATCGCGCTTTTCCTGTTCCCGCGCCAGCTGCCAGAATCCGAGCCGCAAGAGCAGCGGCAACAGCAGCACGTACAGCAGGGTGAGCTTCCAGTCGAAATGATATTGCTTCAGTCGCTGCCACATGTGCCCGCCCACTGCCGAGGTTTCTCTGCCGCCGCCCACCACACTTTGCTACCATGGGCGCAAGCCTTCCGAGCCTTATCCTATGTTGCGCATACTCATCGTCGTGCTGCTCGTTGCCATGATACTCAGCCTGGTCAGCGGCGCCGCTTTCTTTTTCAAGGACCAGGGCGAGGGCAGACGTACGCTGTTCGCGCTTGGCGTGCGCGTAACCCTCGCGGTACTGCTGATCATCTGTCTCGTGTACGGCGTGATGTCCGGCGAACTGCGCCTGGACGCACCCTGGCTGCATCAGCCTTAGCCCAAAAAAGCCCTTAGCCCCAAGCCAATAAAAAAGCCCTTAGCCAAAAAAAGCCCTTAGCCGATAAAAAGCCCTTAGCCAATAAAAAAGGGCGCGCTCACAGTCTCCCGTTCCACGCACCCCTCACTTGTCTTGTTGTTGGGCTACGGCACCCAATGGCACCGCAGCCGCATTATTGTTCTAGTGGCGCCGGCTCACAGGATGTACACGAAGAGGAACAGGCACACCCACACCACGTCCACGAAATGCCAGTACCAGGACGCCGCCTCGAAGCCAAAGTGATCCTCCGGCTTGAAGTGGCCCTTGACCGAACGCAGCCACATCACCGCCAGCATGAAGGTGCCCAGCGTAACGTGGAAACCGTGGAAACCGGTGAGCAGGAAGAAGGTGGAACCGTAGATGCCGGAATTCAGCGTCAGGCCCATGTGCTCGTACGCTTCCGCGTATTCTTCCACCTGCAGGAACAGGAACACGCAGCCCAGCAGCACGGTCAGGCCAAGCCAGCCGATCAGCTGTTTTCGATTGCCGTTTTTCAGCGCCAGGTGCGCGATGTGCACGGTAACGCTGGAGCTGATCAGGATGATGGTGTTCCACAGCGGCAGATAACTCATGATCTGGGAAAAGCCGGGCCAGGCCATGGAGGCTTCCGGGTTGGTGAACAGCTCCGGGTTGGGGTTGTTGATCAGGGGCCAGCTGGCCTGGAAATCAGGCCACAGAAAATTGCTGACGCCCTTGTCGCCTTCGCCGCCGAGCCAGCTCACCGCCCACTGGCGCACGTAGAACAGTGCGCCGAAGAACGCGGAGAAGAACATCACTTCGGAAAAGATGAACCAGTACATGCCCAGCACGTAGGAGCGCTTGACCTGGGCATTGGGCAGGCCCAGATGGTTTTCATGAATCTGCGTCGAGAACCAGTTGAACAGCGTCGCCGCGATCACCAGGAAACCGCCGAAGGTCATCCAGCCCCAGAAGGTGCCACCTACATCGGCCTTGAGATTGTTGAGCAGATGAGCCATGGAAAAGACGAACAGAAACACCCCGAACGACATCCAGATCGGGTACTTCGACTGCGCGGGCACAAAGTACTCATCGTGCGTGCCGTGCGTTGCATCATTGGTTACATTTGCCATCTTTTTTCAGCCTTTTCCGAAAAATCCGATCAATCTTTTACTTTGCCGACAGGTCACGTCCGGCGAAATTCTGCGTCACGTCGAACAGCGTGTAGGACAGCGTGAACTTGTGGATGTCGCCCGGGATCGCCTGATCGACGAAGAACAACAGCGGCATTTCCACTTCCTCACCCGCTTCCAGCACCTGCTGGGTAAAGCAGAAGCATTCCGTCTTGCGCAGGTAGTCGGCGCTGCGCGAGGGCGCGACGCTCGGGATCGCCTGCGCGATCATCCGCTTCCCGGTGGGGTTGCGGGCGTAGAACGTCACTTCCGTCAATTCGCCCGGATGCACCGTTACCTGGTTCTGCATGGGCCTGAATTCCCATGACATGCCGGCGTTGTTGCTGGCGGCGAACTGCACGGTGACCTCGCGGCTTTCATCCACGCCGACGGTTTCCGCCTGATACTCGTAGCGGCCGCCGGTCTTGCCGTTGAGGCCCGTAATCTCGCAGATCACGTCATACAACGGCACCAGCGCGAAGCCGAAGGCAAACATTCCCACCACCGCCAGGGCCAGCTTGGCCACCAGCTTGCTCAGTGAACTTTGATGTTTGTCTTTCACGGCAGCGCGCTCCTGACTCCGGTCCTCCCGCCTTACTTGATGACGGGCGGTACAGTGAAGGTGTGGTACGGCGCCGGCGAGGGCACGGTCCACTCCAGACCATGGGAACCTTCCCAGACTTCGGCGGTGGCCTTTTTCCCGCCACGGACCGTTTTGATCACGATGAACAGGAACAGCAGCTGGCTGAAGCCGAAGATGAAGGCACCGATACTGGACAGCATGTTGAAATCGGCGAACTGCAGCGCGTAGTCGGGAATGCGGCGCGGCATGCCGGCCAGCCCCAGGAAGTGCTGCGGGAAGAACAGGACGTTGATGCCGATGAAGGACAGCCAGAAGTGCAGGCGGCCCAGGTTTTCGTCGACCATGTGGCCGGTCCACTTCGGCAGCCAGTAGTAGGCGGCGGCCATGATGGAGAACACGGCGCCCGGCACCAGCACGTAGTGGAAGTGCGCCACCACGAAGTAGGTGTCGTGATACTGGAAGTCGGCGGGCGAGGCGGCAAGCATCAGGCCGGTAAAACCGCCCAGGGTGAACAGCACCACGAATGCGATGGCGAACAGCATCGGCGTTTCAAAGGTCAGCGAGCCCTTGAACATGGTGGTGACCCAGTTGAACACCTTCACCCCGGTGGGAACGGCGATCAGCATGGTGGAATACATGAAGAACAGCTGGCCCGCCAGCGGCATGCCGGTGGTGAACATGTGGTGCGCCCAGACGATGAACGACAGGAACGCGATCGACGCGGTGGCGTACACCATCGAATCGTAGCCGAACAACCGCTTGCGGGAGAAGGTGGAGATGATCTCGGAAACGATGCCGAAGGCCGGCAGGATCATGATGTACACCTCGGGATGCCCGAAGAACCAGAACACGTGCTGGAACAGCACCGGATCGCCACCGCCGGCGGCGTTGAAGAAGCTGGTGCCGAAGTGGATGTCGAACAGCATCATGGTGACGGCGCCGGCCAGTACCGGCATCACCGCCAGCAGCAGGTAGGCGGTGATCAGCCAGGTCCACACGAACATCGGCATCTTCATGTAGGTCATGCCGGGAGCGCGCATGTTCTGGATGGTGGCGATGATGTTGATCGACCCCATGATCGAGGACATCCCCATGATGTGGATGGCGAAGATGAAGAACGTGACGCTGGACGGCGCGTAGGTGGTGGAGAGCGGCGCGTAGAAGGTCCAGCCGAAGTTGGGGCCGCCGGATTCCATGAACAGCGTGGAAAACAACAGCAGGAAGCTGAAGGGCAGAATCCAGAAGCTCCAGTTGTTCATGCGCGGCAGCGCCATGTCGGGCGCGCCGATCATCATCGGCACCATCCAGTTGGCCAGGCCGACGAAGGCGGGCATTACCGCCAGGAACACCATCACCAGGCCGTGCATGGTGGTCATCTGGTTGAAGAAGTTGGGCTCCAGGAACTGCAGACCGGGTTGGAACAATTCGGCGCGGATGACCAGTGCGAACGTGCCCCCCACCAGGAACATCATGAAGCTGAACCACAGGTACATCGAGCCGATGTCCTTGTGGTTGGTGGTATACAGCCAACGGGTGATCCCCTTGGCCGGGCCGTGGTGGTGATCGTCGTGTCCAGTCGCCATCTCAGTGACTCCTCAAGCTCTCGTAATTTCTATCGTATCGGGTGGGGCGCGCGGCTTACTCGGCCGCCAGCGCCTCCAGGATTTCAACCGGGGTCACCATGTCACCCGTGCTGTTGCCGAGTGCGTTGCGTTCGAAGGTGATGACTGCCGCCAGCTGTACCGGATTGAGCAGCGCACCATACGCCGCCATCGCGGTGCCGGGACGGCCATGCAATACCACGTCGATGTGATCTTCTATCGGGCCGGTGGCGATCGGGCTGCCCGTCAGCGCCGGGAACGCGGGCGGCAGGCCCTGGCCATTGGCCTGGTGGCAGGCCACGCAGAACGTGGTGTATACGCCCTGGCCTTCGGCAACCAGCTGATCCAGCGTCCATTCCTGGCTGGCCAGCTCGGCGACCGCGGCGGCGGCTTCCTGTTTTTCAGCCAACCAGGCATCGTATTCCGCCCGGTCCACGGCGTTGACCACGATCGGCATGAAGCCGTGCAGCTGGCCGCACAGTTCGGCGCACTGGCCGCGATAGATGCCGGGCTCTTCCACGTTGAACCAGGATTCGTTGATGAAGCCGGGGATGGCATCTTTCTTGACGGCGAACGCGGGCACCCACCAGGCGTGGATCACGTCGGCGGAGGTCAGCAGCAGGCGCACCTTGGTGTTGGTGGGAACGACCAGCGGCTCGTCCACTTCCAGCAGGTAATGTTCGCCCTTGTCGGCTTCGTTCTGGATCTGTTCCTGCGGCGTGGTGAGGTTGCTGAAGAACGCCACTTCCTCGCCTTCATCGGAGAGGTAGCGGTACTGCCAGCGCCACTGGTAGCCGGTAACCAGGATGTCGACTTCGGATTCAGTGGTGTCGTAGATGCGGGAGAGCACTTCGGTGGAAGGGATCGCCACGCCAACCAGGATCAGGAAGGGGATGAGGGTCCAGACGATCTCGAGCTTGGTGCTGTGATGGAACGTGGAGGCAACCGCGCCCTTGGATTTGCGGAACTTGATCAGGGAGTAGACCAGCACGCCGTAGACGATGATGCCGATCACCACGCACACCCAGATGATGGTCATGTGCAGATCGTAGGTGTCGCGGCTGATGGCCGTGACACCCCTGGGCATGTTCACTTCCGCCGCCAACCCCAGGGCGGGCAACAGCGCCGCCAGGCACATCAACACGGTTCCCGACCAGAGTTTGTTTACCCTTTTCTTGATTGTTGGCAGCATTCGCCGGCTCTCCACATTCTCATCTTGAATTCAATTTCCAAGGCCCCATCTCTGGAAGGCCTCGCAAGGTTGTCTCCCCACCGCCCGCTCTATTTTCCGCGCGCATCGCCTATTTCGAGCGCTACGCTCGTCATTTCGCGCGCGGTGCACGTGCAATGCATGAATGCAATGCAGACAATGCAAGAGAAGGCCGAGTCCGTTAGGTTCTCAGCGAATCATATTCTTCGTGGGAAACAACTATTTTTTATGCATCAACGCATGCATCTTATGCATCAGCTCATGCATCAACTGCTCATGCTAAGCGACAGTTTCGGAAGCAAGTATCTGGGAAGTGCCAGGCCGCCCGCCGACTACACTGCGTGGCTCCGAAAGCAGCCTCGATAAACCAAGAGATGAATCAAGACCAGGCCAGTCCGCTAAAGCGGGCCGGAGTATAGCAGCAAATCGGCCGGTGCTGCCATCCGTCAAAAAACCTCCGCCATGACATAAATCAATTCGCTTGACCTAGTGGCCGGCCTGGCGAGACCGCCAATAATGCCGTGAAACACCGGTATCGGGGCCGTGGCGACACGGCTTGGGTTTTTTCATTGTGGTGCCGTTGATACAGCGGCTAGAATCCCTCCGGTTCAGGCCAGCCGGGTTCCCCCTCCCATGACCATCCGCTCCTATCTCGACCACTACCCCACCCTCGGCGAACGCGCGTTCGTGGACGACAGCGCCGTGGTCATCGGCTACGTCAGCATCGGCGCCGACAGTTCGCTCTGGCCCATGGCGGTGGCGCGCGGCGACGTGCACACCATCCGCATCGGCGCCCGCACCAACATCCAGGACGGCTCCATCCTGCACTGCACCTCGCCGGATTCCACGCCGCCGGACGGTTTCGCGCTGCAGATCGGCGACGACGTCACCGTGGGCCACAAGGCGGTGCTGCATGGCTGCACCATCGGCAACCGGGTGCTGATCGGCATGGGTACCATCGTGATGGACGGCGCCGTGGTCGAGGATGACGTGGTGGTGGGGGGCGGTAGCGTGGTCACGCCCGGCAAGCGCCTGGAAGCGGGCGGGTTGTACGTGGGCTCGCCCGCCAGGCGGGTGCGCGATCTGCGTACCGAGGAACTGGCCTTTTTACGCTACAGCGCCGAGCACTACGTGAAACTGAAGGACCTGCATCTCAAGACGGCCAAGGACGTGATGTAGCGTCAACTTGCCTGCCGCAACCGGCGCAGCACCTCGCCGGTTTCAGGGCGCACGCCGCGCCACAGCAGAAACGCTTCCGCCGCCTGTTCCACCAGCATGCCAAGGCCATCCAGCGCCTTTGCCGCGCCGTGCGCCTGCGCCCAGCGGCAGAATACCGTGGGTTCGGCGGCATACATCAGGTCGCAGCACCAGGCGCCGGGCGCCAGCAGATCGGCGGGCAGCGGCGGCAGTTCGCCCTGCAAGCTCGCGGCCGTGGCATTGATCACCCAGTCGAAACGCTGCCCGGCCAGGTCGGCAAAACCGCAGGCCTGCACCGGGCCGTGTTCCGCGAACAATTCCTGCAGCGCCTCGGCCTTGGCCACCGTGCGATTGGCGATGACCAACTCGGCCGGTGTCTGCCGCAACAAAGGCAGCACGATGCCGCGGGTGGCGCCGCCCGCGCCGAGAATCAGTACCCTTT
>DATMFX010000101.1:0-9335 GCA_035555995.1 Hyphomicrobiales bacterium
GATCGCCACCATGCCGGAAATCAGTACCGCCACGGCGAGCGTCAGCGCAAATTCCTTGAACAGGCTGCCAGTGAAGCCGGATACGAAACCGATCGGTGTATAAACCGCACCCAAGGTGAGCGTCATGGCCAGGATCGGCGAGAACAGCTCGCGCGAACTGATCAGCGCCGCTTCCAGCCGCGTGCGCCCCTGCTGCAGGTGCCGCGCGGTGTTTTCCACCACTACGATGGCGTCGTCCACCACCAGCCCCACCGACAACACCACCGCCAGCACGGTCAACAGGTTCAGGGAAAAGCCGAGCAGATGGATCACGGCGATGCTGCCGAGGATGGAAATCGGAATCGCCACCAGCGGCACCAGCGCGGTGCGGAACGAACCCATCAGCACCAGCACCACCACACCGACCATGAGGATGGTTTCGAACAGGGTGGTGAAGATTTCCCGCAGCGAATCGCGCATGTAGGTGGTGCCGTCGGAGGCGATGGTGATGTTCAGGCCCGGCGGCAGCGCGGCGTTGATGGCGGCAAGCCGCACGTACAGCGCATCGCCGATCTCGATTTCGTTGGAACCGGGCATCGGCCATACGGCGAGATAGATGGTGGTGTCCTGGTTGTAGCGGGCATTGGTGGTGCCGCGCGTTTCATCCAGCTCCACGCGCGCCACGTCGCCCAGGCGGATGATCGCGCCCTCGCGTTCGGTGACCACCAGGCGCCGGAACTGTTCGGGCGTCTGCAACGTGGCGTTGCTCAGCAGGTTGAACTGCTGCGTCTCGTTTTCGGTTTTGCCCACGGTGGCGATCACGTTGTTGGCGCGGATCGCCGCCATCACTTCGTCGGCGCCAAGATCGAGCGCGGCGAGACGCGCGGGATCGATCCACACGCGCATCGCGGGATCGCGGCCGCCGGCCACGTCCACCCGCTGCACGCCATCGATACCGGCAAGCTGCGGCGCCACCTGGCGTTCCATGTAATCGGTCAGCTCGGTGCGCGAACGGCCTTCGCCGTTCACGTTCAGGTAGAACAAGGCATTGGAGCGGTCGGCGCGCACCACTTCCACCGCGGGATCCTCGGCGCCGTCGGGCAGTTCATAGCGAATCTGCGCCAGGCGCGTGGTGAGCTCGGCAAGCGCGCGGGTGCTGTCCTCGTTCATGTTCAGCCAGGCCGTTACCCGGCTTTGCCCGGCGGTGGTGGTGGTGTCCACGTAGTCCACGCCAGGAATGGTCATCGCCACTTTCTCGATCGGCTCGGTGATGAAGCCCTGCACCACTTCGGCGGAGGCGCCGAAATACGCGGTGGTCACTTCCAGCGAGGTGCTTTCGATACTGGGAAACTGCAGCACCGGGATGCTGCGCGCGGCATAGAGGCCGGCAAGCAGGATCACCACTGAAATCACCAGCGCCAGCGCCGGCTTGCGCACGAAGATTTCCATCAGCGCGCTCCCTGCTCGCGCACCATGCCGCCGGGCGCGCTGCCGCCGCCGGCACGTTCACGCTCGGCGGTGAATACCAGCAGGCCGTCATACAGTTTGAAGGCACCGGCCGCGGCGATGCGATCGCCCGGCATGAGGGTGCCGTCGTTTTCGAGCAGCGCGCGGCCGTCTTCCACCAGCGCCACGGTAATCTGCTGGCGCTGCGCGCGGAATCCGTTGGCGCCCTCGTTGCCGCGCAACACGAACACGAACTGCCCAAGCGGATCGTTCTGCACCGCCACCGCCGGCACCTGCAGCAGTTCACGCGTTTCGTTGGTCGGCACTTCCACCTGCACCATGGTGTTGGCCATGTACCGCCGCTCTGCATCGTCGAAGCGCGCGCGGTAGGAACGGCTGCGGTTGCTGGCGTTGAGCACGGTGTTCTCGGCGATCACCACCGCCGTGCCGTTGCCGCGCTCGTTGCCGATCAGCGACACCGTCACGCCCGCGCCCTGGGGCAGGCGCGCATAGAACTGCGGCACCTGGAAATCCACCCAGATGTGGTCCGTGGTGCCGATCAGGCTGGTGATCAAGGTGTTGCTCGGCACGAACTGGCCCACTTCGAGCGTGTGCAGCCCGGCCCGGCCATTGAAGGGCGCGCGCAGTGTTTTCTTGTCGATGGTGCGTTGCAGGGCGCGGATTTCGGCGCTGATCGCGGCGAGGTCGGCACGCGCCGTATCCAATTGTTCGCGGGTGGTCACCTTGGACTGGAACAGGTTTTCGGCGCGTTCGAACACCAGGCGCGCCAGTTCTTCCCGGGCCTGCGCGGCGGCGAGGTTGGCTTCCTCGATCGAAGTATCCAGTTGCACCAGCACCTGGCCCTGGCGAATGTCGGCGCCGGGCGCCACGTTGATCGCCACGATCTCGCCGGCGATCTCGTTGCGCAGATCCAGACGCTGCGGCGCCACCATCTCGCCCATCACGGTGATGGTGGGCCGGTAGCTCGCCCGCTGCACCTCTGCCACCTCGACCGTTGCCGATTGTTCCGGAAACGCCGCCGCGGCGGCCATGCCCTCCCGGATTTCCACGATCTTGAACAAAGCCAGCGCGCCGCCAAGCAACGCGCAGGCGACAAAGGTGAGGAACCACTTTTTCAGAGCCATGAGTGTCATTCGCGGCATCGCGCCGCACCGTAGCGAAAAACGACAAGTGTGCGCAATCGCCGGGCACGAGGGAAGTCCCGCATGGCGCCTTGCTCAGCTTCCATTTTTTCTCCCCATTTCCCTTGCCCGCCGAAGTTACTAATATCGGCGCCAACGGCTATCGCGTTTGTCCGCAGCATTTGTCCGGGAATTCCGCCTCAACGGAATCCGGGTCCACACGAGGGCTGACCCATGACATTGCACCTGTCCGCCACACCGGCCATCGCCGCCACCGTGCTGTCGCTGTTGGCGTCGCTGCCGCTCAATGCCGAAATCGACCCGCGCCGGCTCAGCTTTCATCCCGAGCCGCTGTCACTCGCCACGGCGCCAGGCAACGAGCCGTCAACAGCGGATGGCGACATGACGGACACCGCTCAAGAGGCGGCGGCCGACATCGCTCAGGAATCTTCCACCACTGAAGCTACTGACCTGGAACAGGAACCTTCCTTCGCGGTAGATGAGCAAGCGCCACTACTCACCGCCGCCATCGACACGGTCCCGCAGACGCTTCCCCTCATCCCTGCCTCGCTCGTGGTGGCAAACGCCGGCGCGGCCACCTTCGCGCGAATCCAACAGCGGATCGCCGAACTGGAACAGCGCGAAGGGCAATACGCGCCGGCACTGGCCGATCTGCACGATGCGCTGGCGCGGCTGTATCTGGCGCAGGACGAGCCCGAAGCCGGGCTTGCCGCGTTCGAGCAGGCGCGGCAGATCGTGCGCATCAACAGTGGCCTGTACAGCGCCGCGCAGGTGCCGCTGCTGCGGGAAATCATCGCGCTCAACCTGAACCTGGGACACCTGGAACAGGCCACTGCGCAACAGGAAGCCCTGTTCAATCTACAGCTGCGCCAATACGGCAGGCACAGCCTCGACGCGGTGCCGGCCCTGCTGGAATGGGCGGACTGGAACGTGCACCTGTATCTGAACCCACAGGTGCAGCGCAATCCCAGCATCAGCATCGCCGCCAACATCCCGGGCACGCTTGGGCTGGACTATCGCAATCCCACGCTGCAGGAAGCCTACGACCGCTACGTGTCCGCGCTCGAAATCCTGCATGAGCAGGACAACCCCCGGGATGCGCGCCTGGTGGAAATCGAGCACAAGCTTGCCGCGCTCAACTTCATGGCCAACCGCGACCTGACGACCGCCATGGACCGGATGCCGCTGGCCTTCAACGGCGGCCTCGGCATCTCGGAATTCGACCGGTTGATCGAACGCGGCAGCGCGCTGCATTTTCTCAACGGCAGCGCCGCGCTCAAGCGCGCCGTGGCCTATGCCAGCGCAGCGGAGCCGCCCGACTACGCCCTGATGGCCACGCGGCTGCTGGAACTCGGCGACTGGTACCTGCTGTTCAACCGCCGCTCCAGCGCACTGGAAACCTACCAGCAGGCCCTGGATCTGCTCGAGGCCGCCGCGTTCTCGCCAGCGGACATCGAGCGCGTGGTGGCCTCCGGCATGCCGGTCCATTCGCCGGACACCGTCTATCAGGTGCAGCCGGCACAGTACCTCGGCTACATCGACGTGGCCTTCACGCTCGACAAATACGGCGCCGCCTCCAATCCCCGAATTCTTGGCGCCTCGCCGGAGGACGCCGGGGAAGCGGTGGAACGCGCGCTGCTGCAGACCATTCGCAGCAGCCGTTTCCGCCCCCGCTTCGAGGCCAATGCCCCGGTGGGCACCGACACCGTCCAGCTACGCTACTTCTACGCGCAAGGACTGCAATGACACTTTGGCAACGCTGGGTGCGCGCACCCCAGACCCTGCTGCCGCGCCGGGCGCTGTTCCAGTTGCACCTATGGAGCGGCCTTGGCTTCGGCCTGTACGTGCTGGTGATCGGCCTGAGCGGCAGCGCGCTGCTGCTCAAATCGCCGTTCTACACCTGGTTCGAACCGAAAAACGTGACTCCCGCGCCGGAGGCCGTGGCGCTGGACGGCAACGCCTTGCGGGAGCGGATGCAGGAGGTATATGCCGGCTTCAACGTGGGCTTTACCTTTCCAGCCACCGAGCGCACGCGCGCCACCTACGTGGTGATCGAACGCGGCGGCGAGTATTACCCGCACTATTTCGACCAGTACAACGGCGTCGACCTGGGCCCCTCCAACCCGCCGCCGATCAAGGCCATCGAATGGCTCGCCGACCTGCACGACGACCTCACGCTTGGCCGGCTCGGGCGCCAGCTGAACGGCTGGGGCGCGCTGCTGTTCGTGCTCATGAGCCTGAGCGGGCTGATCCTGTGGTGGCAGGGCCGCACGCGCTGGTACGAAGGCCTGATGATCCGCCGCCAGAGTGCGCATTCGCTGTGGTGGCAGTTGCATGCCTTCGTCGGCTTCTGGTGCCTGCTCCTGATGCTGGCCTGGGGCGTTTCCGGCCTGCAAATCACCTATCCGCGCACGCTCGGGCCGCTGCTGCGCTGGCTCGAGGGCGGCGCCACCGGCGCGGACCAGGCCCCGGTGCTGCGCCTGTTCCGCGCCATCCATTTTGCCCGCCTAGGCGAGGGCTCGATGGCGCGCTGGGGCTGGATCGTGCTCAGTTTCGTGCCCGTGGTGCTGCTGGTGTCCGGCACGGTGGTGTGGTGGCAGCGGGTGGTGCGCAGGCGTTTGATGCTCCCACGCCGCGCCACACCGCCCCCCCTGAGGCCGGCACCACAAACGGGGCCTACTGCTGTGCCATATAGATCAGTTCCCACACGTGCCCGTCCGGGTCCTGGAAACCATGCTGGTACATGAAGCCATAGTCCTTCGGTTCGCTGTAACGGGCGCCGCCCTGCGCCACCGCGGTGCTGACGAGGGTGTCCACTTCCTCGCGCGATTCGCAGCTGAGCGCATTGAGAACTTCCGTGTTCTTGTGCGCGTCGCAGATCGGGTGCGGCGAGAAGGTGGCGAACTTGTCGTGCGTCAGCAACATCACGAAGATGGTGTCGCTGAGCACCATGCAGGCGGCGGTGTGATCGGTATATTCCGGATTGCAGGTAAAACCCAGCTGTTGATAGAACGCCTTGGCGTGATCGAGGTCGGCCACCGGCAGGTTGACGAAAATCATGCGTGGCATGGCAGTACTCTCCTGGCGTAGACAGCGGGGATCATTTCGCTTTCAGGCGGTCGGTCAGCTCGGCGTGCTGTTCACGCAGGGTGGGCGTGGCCGCTTCGCCGAAATCGTCCACTTCATACACCGGGCGGATGTCGATGTCGGACGGGCCGAACATGGGGTTGGGGCAACGTTTTACCCAGGCGATGGCTTCTTCCATGTCCTTGACCTCCCAGAGCCAGTAGCCGGCCACGATTTCCTTGGTTTCCGCAAACGGGCCGTCGATGACGGTGCGTTCCTTGCCGTCGAAGTGGACGCGCACGGCGTACGCGGTAGGCTTGAGGCCGTCACCGCCTTTCATGATGCCGGCCTCCACCAGTTCCTGGTTGTAGGCCATCATGTCGGTGAACAGCTGTTCGGTTGGCATTACTCCCGCCTCGGAATCGGCGGTGGCTTTGACGAATACGACGACTTTCATGGGGGTGCTCCTGTAAGGGTTGCAAGGGTTTGGGGATGATGAGTTCCCCGTCTGTCTGTTGCGAATGACGAACGATGTTGCGTCCTCATCTCCTTGTCGTACCAACCTGCACCGGATCGACAGGGCTTGGAAATTTTTTTTACCCGCGCGCGAAGTGTTTGTTTTTGGACGGCATGCCCCCAAGCAACACGAGCGGACGAATTTCCACCGTTCCCCTGCGCACGCCGGGAATACGTTGGGCAATGCCGATCGCAGCATCGAGATTGACAGCTTCGATCAGGTAATAGCCCCCCAATTGCTCGTGGGTTTCGGCGAACGGCCCGTCGGTGACCAGCGTCTGCCCCTGGCGCACGCGGATGCTGGTGGCGGTGGCCACGGGATGCAACGGTGCGGCGTCGATGAACTGCCCCGCCTCGGCAAGGGCGTGGCACAGTTGCCGCGACTCCTCCATGCAGGCTTCGCGTTCGTCCGCGGTCCAGTCGTCTTCGTTGGTGTAGATGGTCAGGAGATAGCGCATGGGGGCTCCGGATGGTGTAGGTTGCATGCGGTTGTCGTTTTCATTGTCAGCCTCTCGACAATGCGCCAAAGATTTCAGCGCTTGTTTGTGGCGCCCGCTGCCTCCAGCGCCTGCAGCCGCATCATCAGGAAGCGCTGCTGCGGTTCCTGGCGGGTAAGCTTGAGTGCGCGCAGATAGTCTTCGCGTGCGGCGTTCACGTTGCCGAGCCGGCGGTGCAGATCGGCGCGGGTGGCGTGGGCCAGGTGGTATTGCGTCAGTTCGCCCCGCTCCAGCAGGGAATCGACCAGTGCGAGACCAGCGGCAGGACCGTCGCGCATCGCCACGGCAATGGCGCGATTCAGTTCGATGACGGGTGAAGGGTTGGCGCGCAGAAGCAGTTGGTAAAGCGCCACGATGCGTCCCCAGTCGGTGCGTTCGGCCTCCGGCGCACGCGCATGTTCCGCGGCGATTGCGGCCTGCAGGGTGTAGGCACCAAGTTCGCGCGTGGCGAGTGCGCGTTCGAGCAGCGCCAGTCCGGCGTCGATCTGGGTGCGGTTCCAGAGAGCGCGGTCCTGTTCCTCCAGCAATATCAGTTCGCCGTTGGGGCCGCTGCGTGCGGTGCGCCGCGCATCGTGCAGCAGCATCAGCGCCACGAGTCCCATCACTTCGGCATCGGGCAGCAGTTCCAGCAGCAGATGGCCCAGGCGTATCGCTTCCTCGGCCAGGTCGGCACGCGTCAGCGCCGCGCCGCTCGATGCGTGATAGCCCTCGTTGAACACCAGGTACACCGCCGCCAGCACCGCGTCGAGCCGCTCTGGCAGTTGTTCCGCGGCGGGGACTTCGTAGGGGATGCCGGCGGCGCGGATCTTGGCCTTGCCGCGCACCAGACGTTGCGCCAGCGTGGCGCCTTGCAGCAGGAAGGCGCTGGCGATGTCCTCGGTGGCCAGCCCGCAGACTTCGCGCAGCGTCAGCGCCACCTGGATTTCGCGCGCCAATGCAGGGTGGCAGCAGGTAAAGATCAGCCGCAGGCGATCGTCGGGAATTTCCTGCTGCTGTTCATAGTGCATGGCAGGGTCGTCGCTTGCCGCGCCCGCGGTGTCTTCCAACAATGCGTCGGCGCCGAGTTCCAAGCGCGCGGTGCGGCGAAGGCGGTCGATGGCCTTGAACCGCGCGGTCGATATCAGCCAGGCGCCCGGATTCTGCGGCATGCCGGTCTGGGGCCATTGCTGAATCGCAACGGCGAAGGCGTCGTGCAGTGCGTCCTCGGCCAGATCGAAGTCGCGCACCAGCCGCACCACCGTGGCGAAGAGACGGCGAAACTCGTTGCGGTACAGCGCATCGATGTCGGCGTGCATGGAACGTCCCCGCGTTTTTCCAGGCGGGCGATTGCAGCATAGAGCCGCGCGTGACTCAAACGACAGATGCGGGATCTTACGTTTACAGCACCAAAACGACGTGCCAGTATTCAGGCGCGTTCACGAACGCAACGTTCCTTAACACCACCCATCCTTCCAGTTCACCGGCGCGTGCTGAGCACGCGCCGGCGTCCAGCCTGCATCCATTCACAGGAAATTTTCGACCACTGCGCCAGGGCCGGCGGCATTCCGGTGGCGAAGCAAAGTCGGGGCTTCACGCAAAGCCTCTTCACAACCATCACTTCCGAGGGGAATCGAGAATGTTTGGGTCTACCAACGCGCGTTACCGCAAACTTGCCATCGGCGTAAGCCTGTCCTGCCTTACGCTTGCCGGCACCACCACCTATGGCCAGGACACAATCGAAGAAGTACAAGTGACGGGTTCCCGCATCCAGCGTCCCGGCGTGACCTCGCCGGTGCCGGTTACCGCGGTGACCAGCGACGAGCTCAGCTTCATGGCGCCGGGCAACCTCTCGGAAGGCTTGCAGCAGGTGCCCCAGTTCCTCAACAGCGCCACCGCCCAGAACCGCGGCACCTTCCTGGGGTCGGCGGGACAGGCGTTCCTGAACATCCGCGGCATGGGCACGCAGCGCACGCTGGTGCTGCTCAACGGCCGCCGCGTGGCGCCGTCCGATCGCCAGAGCTCGGTGGACATCAACCTGTTTCCCGACACCATGATCAGCCGCGTCGACGTGGTGACCGGCGGCGCATCGGCGGCCTACGGCGCCGATGCGCTGGCCGGCGTGGCGAACTTCGTGGTGAACACGCAGTACGACGGACTGGAAGTGAAACTGCAGGGCGGGGAAAGCGAATACCACGATGGCGCAAACTGGGAAGGTTCCATCGCCGGCGGCTTCGACCTCGGCGACCGTCTGCACGTGATCGCCTCGCTGGAGGGCTACCACACAGACGAAATCCGCGGCCATTACGCCGGGCTCGACGGGCGCGACTGGTTCGAACGCTGGGGTTGGGTGAACAATCCCGCCTACAAGGCCAGCGATCCGCCGGGCACCAATCCCATGCGCCTGACTCTGCCGCAGGTGCATTCGTCCAATTTCACACCCGGCGGCAAGATCAACCAGCCGGGCTTCTCCTACAACAACTACACCTTTATCGAGGACGGCAACCAGCTGCGCCCCTTCGTGCCCGGCGCCGTCAATGGCGGCGGCGCCACCTCGGGCGGCCCCGAGTACGAAATCGCCAACCTGGGACAGCGCGAGAACCTGGCCTCCGAAGTGGACCGGCAGAACGTGTTCTTCAACGTGGACTATCGCCTCAGCGACGCCACCACCCTCAACTTCCAGGCCATCGGC
>DATMFX010000102.1:0-8958 GCA_035555995.1 Hyphomicrobiales bacterium
GTTTCTTGACCTTTCTGATGTCCATGCTTGACCTCGGATTGAACGAATTGGATGTGGGCTAGCGCGCCAACCGGCGGAAGGCTGCCAGCAGCGCAAGCTCGTAGCCCTGCGCGCCGAGCCCGGTGATGGTGCCCATCGCCAGGTCGGAAAAATACGAATGGTGCCTGAACGTCTCACGGGCGTGGACGTTGGACAGATGCACCTCGATGAACGGAATCGCCACGCCGGCCAGGGCATCGCGCAGGGCGACGCTGGTATGGGTGAAGGCGGCGGGATTGATGATGATGAAGTCGATGCCTTCCTGCCGGGCGGCATGGATGCGCTCGATCAGTTCGGCTTCCGCATTACTCTGCAGAAATTGCAAATGGTGACCGGCGTCCTTGGCGATTTGAAGTAAGGCTGCGTTAATATCGGCCAAGGTAAGGTTGCCGTATACCTCGGGCTCCCGTGTCCCAAGCAGGTTGAGATTGGGGCCGTTGATGATGAGCAGCGATGCCATTTTCGAGGGTTCCGCAAAAGGCCCGCAGTATAAGCGTGTTGAGGGGCAAAAACTACGCGGCCTGGCAATATTCTGGTGTTTTTCCCGAAAGTTGAGCGGAGATAGAGTGATTTTGTCGAAAGTTGTCCGCTCTGGGGTGCTCGTGGGATTGCTGTCGGCGGCGGCATTGTACCTGGGTGGCGCCGCTCATGCCCAACAGGTTTCGTCCCCCGCCCTGATCCTGCCGCCGCTCGATTCCGCGCTGGCCGAGAACATCGAAGCCCACCTGGAGATACTCAAGCAGGGCTGCGATGTGTCGCTGGTGCGGGTGCAGCGTTTGCTGCCCCAGGCGCGCGAACAGTTGAAGGACGCGCTGGAGGCGCTCGGCTACTACCACGGCAAGTACGCGCTGCGGGTTACCCGGGCGGAAGCGGAACAACAGTGCTGGCAGCTGGAGGTGGACCTGGAGCCGGGGCCGCAGGTGCTGCTCGGTGAAGTGCAGATACGCGTGGTGGGCGATCCCGAAACCCAGGCGCTGTTTGCCGACACCATTCGCGAAGGCGGCCTGGCCAGCGGCACGCCGCTGCACCACGGCCGCTACGAAGACCTCAAGAGCGCGCTGAGCAGCCAGGCCGCGGACGAAGGCTATTTCGACGCCCGCTTCGAACGCAGCGAAATCGCGCTGGACCTGGTGGACGACCACGCCGACATCGCCCTGGTGTTCAATCCCGGCACCCGCTACCGCTTCGGCGCCATCAGCCTCACCCGCCCCACCTATCTCAGCGACGCCCTGATCGACGATCTGATGGCGATCCACCCGGGCGATCCCTATTCCAGCAGCGCGCTTGCCGATCTGCGCCGCAACCTGGACATGAGCCAGTATTTCCGCGAAATCCGCGTTACCCCCGCCATCGGCCAAAGCGCGGATCGGCAGATCCCGGTGGCGGTGGAACTGCAACTGCGCGCCCGCCACGCCTGGACCGGCGGGCTCGGCTTTACCACCGACACCGGCCCGCGCGCGCGTTTTTCCTACGAAAACCGCTACGTCAACCGCCGCGGGCACCGCTTCCGCGTCGACAGCACCTTGTCCAGCGTCCGCAGCCAGGTCGACGGTGCCTACACCATTCCGCTGTCCGGCGACGTGTCGCGCAAGTTGGTGCTCTCGTCCGGCTACAACGTGGAAGACACCGACAGCTACAAGAGCAAGCGCCTGCAATCGGCGGTTACCGTCACCAACGAAACCGACAGCGGCTGGCAGCAGAGCGCCTTCCTGGAACTCTTGCGCGACGACTACGAAGTGGGCTCGGAAGACGAAGTGTCCCTGCTGCTGATGCCGGGCGTGAGTCTGAGCAAGACCAGCGCCGACGACATCATCAACCCCCGCCGCGGCTGGAAACTGTTCAGCTCGCTGCGGGTGGCAAGCGAAAGCGTGATATCCGACACCACCTTCGCGCAATTGTACGGATCGGCCAAGTACATCCACTCGTTCGGCCGCGCGCGGGTGCTGACGCGCGCGGAAGGCGCCAGCACCTGGATCGGCGACGTGGCGCATCTGCCGGCGTCCCTGCGCTACTTTACCGGTGGCGACCAAAGCATCCGCGGTTACGACTTCCGCGAACTGGGGCCGCTCAACGCCGAACATACCGAAGTGGTGGGCGGCCGGCATTTATTGGTCGGCAGCATTGAAATGGACTACCGGATTCTCGACAGTTGGCGCGTGGCGGTGTTCACCGACGCCGGTAACGCCTTCAACACCACCAACGACCTGCACTTCAAACGCAGCGCGGGCATCGGCGTACGCTGGCTGTCGCCGATCGGGCCGATACGCATCGACCTGGCGCATCCATTCGACGGCGAAGACAGCGTGCGCCTGCACATCACCATGGGGCCGGACCTGTGACACGAACCGGACGCTGGATAGCAGGAACGGGCGCAGTGCTGCTGGCACTGGTGGCCGCGCTCGCGTGCGGCGTGCTGGTGCTGCTGGGCACGCCGATCGGTGCCCAGGTGGCCTGGAACCTGGCAAGCGGCGCGGCGGGCGGCTTCGGCATCGACCTGAACGGCCAGATAAGCGGCACCGTGCTTGGCGGCCTGCGTCTGCAGAACGTCAGCGTGCGCCAGAGTGGCGCTGACGGCAGCGCGCTGCAACTGCGCCTGGCGTCCCTGGAACTGGCTTGGCAGCCAAAGCGTCTGCTCGATGGCCAGGTGCAGATCGACCGCCTTGCGCTGCAGGGACTCGACGGCAGCTATCGCAGCGGCAACGGTCCCGAACCCCCGCCCGGAGAACCGCTCACGCAGGACGGACTGCGGCAGATGTTGTTTGAATTGCCGGTGGCCATTGCCCTCGATGAACTGAGCGCCACCGGCATCGCGTTCGAGGTGGACGGCACCGCCGTTGGCACCGACAGCCTCGACGCCGCGCTGCGGCTGGACAGCGAAGCCGCGCAGGTATCGCGCCTGGTGTGGCGCTGGCAGGATTACGCCGTGGACGGCGTGCTCAGCCTGCGGCGCAATCTGGACATGGCGGGCGATTTGGAATGGCGCGCCAGGGTAAGCGACCTGGACTATGCCGGCGCGCTCGTCATCGGCGGTTCGCTCGACAACCTCGCGCTGGCACATACCCTGGATGCACCACAAACGCTGACCACCAGCGGCACGGTCATTCCCGGAATCTTCGCCGGACAAACGCCGACGCTGGCGCTGCGGCACGAAAGTGCGGCGTTTTCCCTGGCGCCCTGGGGCGTGGACGATCTGAGCCTGTCCGCGCTGGCGCTGGATACCAACGGCACGCCGGAGGATCTGCGCGCGAGTGGCAGCGTGGTGGTGCATTATCCGGACGTACCCGACACCACCGCCACGCTCGCGCTGCGCTGGCAGAACGACACGCTGACGGTGGAAGAGCTGCGCGCCGACAACACCGAGCTGGCGCTTGCCGTTACTGGAACGGTTGTCCCTGAACCGCTGGCCGCCACCATCGACTGGACCCTGGAACGCCTCGACCCCAGCGCGCGCCTGCCGCAGCTCAGCCTGACGGACGTGAGCGGCAACGGCAGCGTACACGTCGAACAAGGCGCTGACGGCATGTTGACCGACGTGCAACTGACCCGGCTGCAGGGCACGCTCGATGGCCGTCCGCTCAACGCACAAGGCAGCGCCAGCCTGCGCGATGCGGTGCTGACGCAGCTCGATCTGCAGGCCGGCAACGGCGACAACCTGCTGCAGCTCGAAGGCAGCGCCGACGGCGCGCTGGATTTCACCTGGAACCTGCGCTTCCCCGATCTGACGCGGCTGTGGAGCGATGCCGGCGGCAGCATCGAAGGCAGCGGCACCATCGCCGGTACGCCACAAGCGCCCGCGGTGGAAGGCGACCTGAACGCGCAGACACTTTCACTGGTGCTTGCCGACCAGCGCCTGACGCTGCAAAGCCTCACGCTCGACGCCACCCATCGCGACGACGGCAGCAGCGACCTGAGCCTGGACATCACCGCGCTGCGCAGCGAGGCGCAAGGCACCGTGCAAACGCTGCTCGACGCCGCCACCCTGAGCCTGAGCGGCACCCCCGAAGCGCATACGCTGCAGACCACCCTGCAAAGCGCCTACGGCGACCTGACGCTGGCGCTGCGCGGCGGCGTGGAGCAGGAAAGCTGGAACGGCACGCTGAACACGCTGGCGCTTGCCTCCGACTACGGCGACTGGACGCTGCGCGACAGCGTCGATCTGCAGGTGAGCGCGGAGCGGCAGCAAATGGACCGGTTGTGCCTGGATTATCGTATTACGTCGTTGTGCGCCGAGCTGCAGGGCACGGCGGCGGCCGGCATGCAGATCCAGGTGGACCTGTCCGGTCTGCCGCTCGATTGGGCCAACCGCGATGCGCCCGGCAAACCGCCGGCGATCCAGATGTGGCAGGACGCGCTGGCCGCCAACCTGCCGCAGGGCCTGGCGGTGGAAGGCGCGCTGGACGCGGCGGTAACGGTGAACGGCTTGCAGGGCAGCGCCTGGCAGCGCCTGCAATTGCAGGTGCGCCCGCGCGACGTGGTATTGCAGCTGACGCGCGAGAACGAAGCCGAACTGCAGTCGCTCGAACCCGACGTGCAGCGTTTCCGCTTCGATGACGTGACCGTGGATGTGGACAACGAAGCTGACGACTGGCGCGCACAGCTCAACCTGGCGGTGGCGGATGCCGCGGCGACAGCAAGTACTCCGCTTGGCAGCCTGCGCGCGGATGTGAGCCTGTTGCGCGGCAGTGATCTGGGTGGAACGGTCAGTTTCGATTTCAACGACCTGAGCCTGGTGGAATCGTTCGTGCCCATGGTGCGCGACGCGCGCGGCGCGCTCAACGGTTTCGCCGAACTCGACGGCACGCTGGAAGCGCCACAGGTGCGGGCGCAGGTTGGCATTGCCGATGCCAGCCTGAACGTGCCGGAATATGGTCTGGAACTTACCGGTATCAGCCTGCAGGTGCGCAGCACCAGCGACAACGTCGTGACCGCGCAGCTGCAGGCAAGCTCGGGCGAAGGTTCGATGACGCTCGATGCCACGCTCACCGATCCGCTGGAGGATACGCGGGCCTTGCAGGCCAGCCTTACCGGCGAGCGCTTCGCCGTGATGGCGCTGCCCCAGGCGCAGGTGGCGGTGAGCCCCGACGTGCAGCTGACCTACGGCGGCAACAGCGTGAACATCGGCGGCAACGTCACGGTAGAACGCTCCCATATCGATCTGTCGCGCTGGGTGGGCGAATTGGGCAGCGGCGGCGTGGGCGTATCGCGCGACGTGGTGGTGGTGCGCCAGGCCGGCGACGTGAACCTCGGTGATGAAAACCTGGAACCGCTGGCGGTGAGCATCAACCTGGGGCTGCGCATCGGCGACGTGGTGACCGTGAGCGGCTATGGCCTGGATGTCAGCATCGGCGGTCAATTGGACTTGGAACAGGAACCGGGGCAGACGCTGCTGGCCTATGGCGAACTATCGATTCCCGAAGGCACCTACGAGATCTACAACCAGAAACTGAGCACGCGCAACGGCCGCATCCTGTTTTTCGGCAACCCCACCAACCCGGTGCTGGACCTGCGCGCCTCGCGCCAGACCGACACGGCGGAAGTGGGCCTGCAGCTCAGCGGCACGGTGAAGCGCATGCAGGGGCAGCTGTATTCCACGCCCACGCTGCCCGAAGGCGAAATCCTGGCGCTGCTGGTCACGGGCAAGTCATTCAACAACGTCGGCAGCCAGGACGGCGACGCGCTGCTTTCCGCCATCACCACCTTCGGCATCGACAAGAGCCAGGGGCTGACCAACGCCGTGGGCGACAAGCTGGGGCTGGATTCGGTGTCGGTGAACAGCGGTTCCAACCTGCAGGACAGCTCGCTCGGCCTCGGCAAGTACCTGACGCCGAGGCTGTTGATGCGCTATGAAGTGGGGCTGTTCGATCGCCAGTTCGTGCTCAGCCTGGCCTACGCCCTCACCGAGCACATCAAGCTGGAAGTGGAAACCGGCGTCAGCCAGAGCGTGGACGTCAGCTATACGGTGGAGAAGGATTGACCGCCGGCTGCAAGGCCAACCGATGCTTCACCAGCAGGGCAAGCGGCACGGTAAAGAACAGGTGCGACATGAAACCGCCGATCACCACGTTGGGATCGAAGTAGTCGGGATGACTGTCGGACACCACCATGATCGCCGCGTGCATCACGATCCAGGCGAATACCGCGTAGAACAGCGCCGCCAGGGTGGCCTCCCAGCCGCGTCGGCGCAAACCCGGCCACAACAGCGCGAACAGTACGCCCCAGCCGAGCGCAAACACGAAATGGATCGCCGTGCCCACCAGATAGGAACCCACGCCCAGGGATTCCTGCACGCCCGGACCGAACACCAGCCCGGTGGCGTTGCGTGGAATGCCGGCAAGCGGCATCTGGTGCTGAATGCCCACCCACACCACGGCTTCGTAGATCCAGATCACCACGCCGCCAAGCAGGCCGCCGGCCAGGCCGGCGCGGATTGCGGCATCGCGTGCCGCCTTGTTGGTATCGTCTTGCATCGTGCCCTCCTTGAAGAAGCATGCACGCGTGTGCCAACCGGTGCGCCGGCAGGGGTGCTTGCCGGGCTGAGCCTATAGCGAAAATTTTTGCACGGCAATCGGCGCGTGCTTGTTGTGTATCATCGCCGCATCGAGATGCGGAGTCCTGTCATGTCCTTCACTCCCGCCAAGCGGCGCATCGGCGCCGCAGTGGCCACCGTGCCAGGTATCTGGGCCGCGGCAGCGCTGTTGGTGTCGCTGGAGACCGCGTTCGGCAGTCTGGCGCCGGCCCAGGCGCTGCGTTGGCTGGCCTATCTGGCGCTGCCGTGGGCGGTGCTGGCGCCACTGCTGTTGCCGTTATTGGAACGCTTGCCGCATGAGGAACGACGCTTTGGCAACGCCGCCCGGTGGGGAGTGGGTGCACTGTTGCCGCTGCTGCACGTTGCGCTTGCGCTGGTGGCGGCGGTGCTGCTGGAAGGATTGGCGGCAGGGAGTTATCAGGCTTTTGCCGGGCAGTTGCTGTTTGCGCGCGGCGCCCTGCTGTTCGATCTGCTGGTGCTCGCCATCCTGGTGGGAGCGGCGCGCCAGCGGCTGTTGCGGGAAACGATGCGCACGCGCACGGAAGACGCCTACCGGCTCAGCCGCAGCCTGAGCGATTCGCGCATGCGCAGCCTGGCCATGCAGCTCAATCCCCACTTTCTGTTCAACACGCTCAACGGCGTGGCGGTGCTGATCGACAAGGCACACAACAGCGAGGCGCGCGCCATGCTGGGCGAACTGAGCAATTTCCTGCGCCGCACATTGCGCAGTCACCGGGAAAAATGGGTGTGCCTGGAAGAGGAACTGGATTTTACCCGTCAATACCTGCGCATCGAACAATACCGCTTCGGCACGCGCCTGCACTGCAGCGAGGAATGCGAACCGCTGACGCTGCAGGCGCGCATTCCGCCGATGCTGTTGCAGCCGCTGGTGGAGAATGCCATCGTGCACGGCCTGGCCGCGCGCGAAGGCGAATGCCGGCTGGCGCTCGAATGCCGCCTGTACGACCGTTGGCTGATCATCGAGGTATTCGACAATGGCGACGGCTTCGACGAACAGCAAGACCCGCTGCAAAAGGGCGGCATTGGCCTGAGCAACGTGCAGGCCAGGCTGCGGGAGATCTACGGTGACAACTTTTCACTGACTCTGGCGCGCCGCAACGACGGCACGCTGGTCACGTTGAAACTGCCGGCCTACAAGGATTCGCAATTCTGAACGCTTCGGAAACATTGCCATGACACTACGCATACTGATCGTCGACGATGAACCGCTGGCCCGCGAAGGCGTCGCCCTGCAGTTGCGGGAGGCCGGCGATGTGGAAATCGTGGGCGAGTGCGGCAACGGCAGCGAGGCAATCGAAGCCATACGCGCCTTGCGGCCGGACCTGGTGTTTCTCGACATCAAGATGCCTAAGGTGGGCGGTTTCGACGTGATCGCCAAGGTGGGCGCCGCCGCCATGCCGCTGGTGATCTTCCTCACCGCCTACGACGAATACGCCGTGCAGGCGTTTCGCGCCAATGCCCTCGACTACCTGCTCAAGCCGCTCGACAAGGCGCAATTCCACGAAAGCCTGCAGCGCGCCCGCCTGCGCCTCGAACAAACCCAAGCGGCGCGGCAGACCGAACAACTGGAACGGCTGATGGCCACGCTGGCGGCGGCGCGCCCCAATGTGGGCGAAACGCCGCCGCGCATCGCCGTGAAGCTCTCCGGCCAGGTGCAGTTCCTGCATCCGGACGAGCTGAACTGGGTGGAGGCGGAAGGCGACTACGTGCGCGTGCATACGCTGTCGCGTGCGCATCTGGTGAAGGAAACCATGCAGGCCATGGAGCGCCGGCTGGAACCTTACGGCTTTCTGCGCATCCACCGTTCCGCCATCGTGAACCTGAACAAGATCGACAAGCTGCTGGCCACCGACAACGGCGACTACGAAGTGCTGCTTGGTGATGGCGTGCTGCTGAAAGTGGGGCGCAACTACCGCGAAACGCTGTTTGCCCGCATGCAGCTGGCCTGATTTATCCCTCTCGCTCCCCGTCCATCAAACGTGGAATGTCGCCGCCTGCCCACGATAGTTACCGGCCTCATCGTGCAGGTTCCACACCACAGCCCCACTAATGATAAAGCGCCGGCCACTGGCGGCGAGGCGTACACCGCTGTAATCATCGATGTAGCCCTGCGCCAGGACACGCGCCATCAGGCGTGCCCGTTGTTCGTGATTTGCCGCTTCGACCGACAGGCGCGAGGGCAGTTGCACAAAGGTCGCCCAGTCCATCTCGAATTGGCGCTGCGCGTAACAGTTGGCGTAGTTGAAGATCGGGTCATCCTCGGTGCCGTGCGAGACCACGGCAAAGTCGGCATCATAGAGTGCCCGTGCCTGTGCGCGGGCATCAGCGGCGGCCGGCAACAAAGGCCTGCCGAGCAACCGCTGGTAACTGCG
>DATMFX010000103.1:0-2422 GCA_035555995.1 Hyphomicrobiales bacterium
CCAAGCCCACCCAGCATTCGGTGCGCGACCTGCGCTCCATCGGTATCCAGCCCGACATCCTGGTGTGCCGCTCGGATCATGAAATTCCCGAATCCGCGCGCCGCAAGATCGCGCTCTTCACCAACGTGGAACTGCCGGCCGTGGTGTCGCTGCAGGATACCGCCACGATCTATTCCGCGCCGCTGCTGCTGCATGCCACGGGCCTGGACGAGATCATCGTGCAGCGCTTTGGCCTGCAGTGCCCGCCGGCCGATCTCAGCGAATGGCAGCGCGTGGTCGATGCGGTGATGAAGCCCGAGCGCGAGATCACCATCGCCATGGTGGGCAAGTACATGGAGCTGCTGGACGCCTACAAGTCGCTGATCGAGGCGATCAAGCATGCCGGCATCCAGACCCACACCCGCGTGCGCGTGCGCTACATCGATTCCACCACGCTGGAAACCGATGGCCTCGACGCCCTGCATGGCGTCGACGGCATCATCGTGCCCGGCGGTTTCGGCGAGCGCGGCATCGCCGGCATGGTGAAGGCGGCCAACTACGCCCGTACCCATGGCATTCCCTATCTCGGCATCTGCCTGGGCCTGCACATCGCGGTGATCGAATTCGCGCGCAACGTGCTTGGGCTGGAGGCGGCCGACAGCACCGAGTTCAACCGGCAATCGCCGGACCCGGTGATCGCCATGATCACCGAATGGACCAATGCCGAAGGCGGTATCGAGCAGCGCAGCGAGGCCTCCGATCTCGGCGGCACCATGCGCCTGGGCGGCCAGCAGTGCCGCCTGGCCGAGGGCTCACTGATCAAGGCCTGCTATGACAAGGACGTGATCGTCGAACGCCATCGCCATCGCTATGAAGTGAACAACAATTACGTGCCGCGCCTGGAAGCCGCAGGAATGCGCATCACCGGCAAATCGATGGACGGCCAGTTGATGGAAGTGATCGAAGTGCAGGGGCATCCGTGGTTCCTGGCCTGCCAGTTCCATCCGGAATTCACCTCCACGCCGCGTGACGGCCATCCGCTCTTTACCGGTTTCGTGAAGGCGGCCATCACCAACCACGCGCAGCAAGGCGGCTGATGAACCCGGCCATGGCAGGGAACATGGAACTGCAGCTGGGCCCGGTCCGTTTCGGCAACCACCTGCCGCTGGTGCTGGTGGGCGGCATGAACGTGCTGGAATCGGAAACCCTGGCGCTGCAGGTGGCCGAGGAATTCAAGCGGGTGACCGACAAGCTCGGCATTCCCTATGTATTCAAGGCGTCCTTCGACAAGGCCAACCGCTCCTCGATCCATTCCTTCCGGGGGCCGGGGCTGGACGACGGCCTGCGCATCCTGGCGCGCATCAAACGCGAATTCGACGTGCCGGTGCTCACCGACATCCACGAACCGGCGCAGGCCGCGCCCGCGGCGGAGGTGGTGGATATCCTGCAACTGCCGGCCTTCCTGTCGCGCCAGACCGACCTGGTGCAGGCCATGGCCGCCACCGGTGCCATGATCAACATCAAGAAGGCGCAGTTCCTGGCGCCGCGCGAAATGGGCCATATCCTGCGTAAATTCGAAGAAGCGGGCAATCAGCGCCTGATGCTCTGTGAACGCGGCACCAGTTTCGGTTACAACAATCTGGTGGTGGACATGCTCGGCTTCCCCATCATGAAAGGCTTCGGCTATCCGGTGCTGTTCGACGTGACCCACGCCCTGCAGATGCCCGGCGGCCGTGCCGACAGCGCCGGCGGCCGGCGCCAGGACGTGCTGCAACTGGCACGCGCAGGCGTTACGCAGGGCATCGCGGGCCTGTTCCTGGAAGCGCATCCGGATCCGGACCAGGCCAGGTGCGACGGCCCCTGCGCCCTGCCGCTGGCGGTACTGGAACCGTTTCTGGCGCAGTTGCAGGAACTCGATGCGCTGATCAAGGCACAGGCGCCGCTGAACATCCAATGAGCATGACCGTTCAATCCATTATCAAGACGAAGCAGTAGAGGAACCACGCGTGACCCGAATCATCGACATCATCGGCCGGGAAGTTCTCGATTCCCGCGGCAACCCGACCGTCCAGGCGGACGTGATTCTCGAAGGAGGCTTTAAAGGCACCGCCTGCTCCCCCTCGGGCGCCTCCACCGGTTCGCGCGAAGCGCTGGAACTGCGTGACAAGGACCCCAAGCGCTACGGCGGCAAGGGCGTGCTCAAGGCGGTGGGCGCGGTCAACGGCGAAATCAAGCAGGCGCTGCTTGGCAGCGATGCCACCGCGCAGGCCGCGCTGGACGAGGTGATGATCGAGCTCGACGGCACCGACAACAAGGCCAAGCTCGGCGCCAACGCCATCCTGGCGGTATCGCTTGCCGCGGCGAGGGCGGCGGCCCAGGCCAAGGGACAGGCACTCTATGCCCACATTGCCGAACTCAACGGCAGCCTTGGGCACTACACCAT
>DATMFX010000104.1:0-6278 GCA_035555995.1 Hyphomicrobiales bacterium
TCCCCTTGCCGAGCCATTGCTGCTGGTGCAAATCGCGTTCCAGATCCTTCACCGTGCCATTGAACGGCGCCACCACCTGGCCGTCGCCCAGGCGCACCTGCAACTGAGCCTGCCGTTCCCGTGCGCTGCGCAACTGCGCCACCAGCGCTGTGCGCGGCCCGCCAAGCGACGCGGTGATGCCCTGCGTTGCCAACTGCGCTTCCAATGAGGCGATATCGCGCTGTACCTGCTCGAGCTCGTAGCGCTGATCGCCCAGATCCAGCTCCACCAACAGCGTGCCCGCTTCCACCTGGGCACCGTCTTTCTCGATCATGCGCAACAGCCGCCCCGGTTCGCGCACATAGACCACGCTCGATTCAAGAGCTCGTTGATATCCAGGCAGCAACAGACCACCCTGCGAAGGCAATACCAGCCAGGCAAGCGCACAGATCAGGCACAGGCCGGTGGCCGCCACGTTGGGGAACAACCGCGAACGCTTGCGGTGCTGCCACCACGCCTTGATCTCCCTGGCCAGCGGCAGCACCAGCGTGGTGGCGATCTGAACGCTCATCAGCATCAGGCCGAGCAGCTTGAAGAAATAGGCGTAGATGATCAGCGCGATACCAAGAAACAGGAAAAAACGGTACACCATCACGGCAAAGGCATACACCAGCATGTCCAGGCGCGGCCGTTCGGGCGGCTCGAAGCCAAAGCCGAACATCCACTCGCGCAGCTTCCAGCGCGCCAGCGCCAGGCTGCGCGTTTGCAGGTTTTCCACGCCCATGAGATCGGACAGCAGAAAATAGCCGTCAAACCGCATCAAAGGGTTGAGGTTGACGATCAGGGTCAACAGCCAGGTGGTGCTTGCCACCATGAACAGCACCATCTTGAGCGGCCCTTCCGGCGCGAAGTTCCACAGGGTCAGGCTGATCGACGCAATGGCCAGTTCGGTGAGAATGCCCGCGGCGGCAATCAACGCGCGCTGGTGACGATCCTTCAGGCGCCAGGCATCGGTGGTGTCCGTGAACAGCACCGGCCAGAAGATCAGCAGCGCCACGCCCATGCTGTGCACCGAACAGCCGTAATAGCGCGCCACCAGGGCATGCCCCAGTTCATGCAACAGTTTCACCAGCCCCAGCGCCACGCCGGCATACAGCAACCCCTCGAACGTCAGGTAGCCAATAAAGCTGGTGATGAAAGTATCGAACTGGCGCGAGGTCAGGTAAACGCCAAGCAGCACGTTCAGCCCAAGCAGCCACCAGGCGGTGGGCGTGAACAGCCAGCGCACCCAGGGCAGCAGGGCTTCCAGAAAGCGGCCGGGGTTGACCAGATGCACTTTCAGGAACAGGTATTCGCGCAAAAAGCGCTTGAACAGATTGGGCCTGAGCAGGTCACGCTGCCGCAGCAGCTCCGTGCGCGCCTGGGGGCCGGCGGCGGACAACAGATTGTTCTGCCGCAGAAAACGCAGCAGATTCTCGGTGCGTTCCTGCCCGAAGGGTTTGCCCAACCGGCGCGAGATCAGTTTGGCCAGTTCCTCCGGCTTCACGCCATCGAGCGCCAGGTTCTTGATGCAGGCGAGCGCGCGGATTTCATCGTTGCCGAGCAGGAAGAATTTATTGTTGAGCGGATCGCGCAGCAGCCAGCGCCGCCCGCCCCTGTCGTCGGACTCGGCTTCCTGCAGATCGAGATCGCGCCTGAGCGTCAGCATGCGCGAGGCTCACAGACCCAGGCTGCGCCGGACGAAGGAAATCGGACGGCGGAACAGATAATAGAACAGGCTCACCTGCTCGCCGTAGAGCTTGCCGGTGCCGCGCATGCCGATGCGGGAAAAACCGTCTTCGCCGATTTCCACGCTGGCGCGCGCGCGATAGGCCAGCGCGCCTTGCGGCGACAATTGCGCGCGGTAATCCATGGTCAGCAGCTGGCCGTGATACGCCCGGTCCGGCGCCACGTTGGGAAAGAAGCGCACCGGCGCGCCGGGTTCCAGGCGAATGTCGTCGCCCACCGGCACCCAAAGTTCCAGTTCCAGGTTGGCTTCGTCCACCAGGGTGAGCAGACGCTCGCCAAGCTGCACCGGGCGCCCCGCCATTTCGTCGCTGTTGTCGACGATGGCAATGGCGTCGGTGTCGGCCACCACGCGCGTGCGCGCCAGCAGCTCGCTCAGGTAGTTCACTTCCGCCACGTATTTTTCCAGCGTGATGCGCAACACCTGCAACCGTTCCTTGGCATCGCTGCTGTAGGCGGCCGCCTGGGAGGATTGGCGGTATTCGGCACGCGCCACTTCCAGTTCCTGCTGCGCCACTTCCAGCCGCGTTTTCAGTTCGGTGTCGTCCAGGGTAAGCAAAGGCTGGCCGGCGGTTACCTTGTCGCTGGAGCGCACCAGCAAGGAGGCGATGACCCCATTGAGCGGCGAACGCACCACCACCGAATCGCTGGAGTTCAATTCCGCCGGCGCCAGCACCGACAAACGCACGGGCAACAGTAGGAGCAGCGCCAGTGCCGCCACGGCACCCACCACCACGCGCATTTTGAAACGACTGTACCAGGTACGCAGCCGCGACGGGCGCGCCCAGCGCAAGGCATGCCAGCCATGCGCCACGGTGCCGGACCACTGCTGCAGAATGCGCACCTCGGACTCGGTCCAGGGGCGATCACGCCAAAGCAGCAGCGCACCAACATCCTTTCGGCGGAAACGCAGGGGCAGCCAGAGCAATTCGCCAAGCGGCTGTTTGGCCTGTTCTTCCAGCAAACGCGGCGGCACTTCTCCAGTCTGCACCACGCCGGCTTCCTGGCCCTTTTCCCGATGCAGCGCACGGCACAGCCGCGTGGCCCACACCACGAACGGCGATTGCGCTTCCGGCAAGGGCGAAGCGGAGAGCGCGAAGACTTCACCTTGATCGAACTTGCCGCTGTCATCCACCCGCCATAACAGGCCGGTGCCGGCGCCCACCAGCGGCAGGGTGTCGTTGACTACCAACAGGCCAAGTTCCACTTCCGTGGCAGAATCGCGTAGCCGCGTTTCCAGCAGCAGCAAACCGGCCAGCCGTTCCAGCTGCAGTTCCACCGGGCTTTTTTCGGCCACGCGGGCGCCTGCCACGCTTGCCACTTCCACGCCCATTTCGTGACGCGCCACGGCCTTCGGCCGAAACACCGCGCTGCGCGCTGCCTTGGTGGCGGGAGAGTCTGAATCGTTTGCGGCCATTACTGCCTACCTGCTGCCTTGAAAGTGGATGTCGCCGCTCATGCCGGGCAGCAAACGGTCGGAGGTATCGGAAAGACGCCCATAGACCAGGATGGTCTGGCTGACCGGATCCACACGTCCGCCCAAACGCTGCACGGTGCCTGCGAACCGCTGCCCCAGCTCTTCCACGTCCAGGGTAAAGGCCTCGCCCGCCTGCAACCAGCGCAACCAGGCGGAAGGCGCCACCACCAGCACTTCCAGCTCGGCATTGGAATTGAGCTCGAGCACCGGCGTGCCTTCGCTCACATACTGGTGCGGCTCGGCCTGACGCGCGACTAGAATGGCATCGTAGGGCGCGCGAATTTCGCACTGCGCAAGTTCCACCCCGATCACTTCCAGCTGCGCCTCGGCGGAAGCGAGCTGCGCGGCGGCCAGGTCCAGTTCCTGCGGACTGACGTTGTTGAACTGCAACAGGCGCTGCTTCACTTCCAGATTGATCTGGCCGGTATGCCGCTGCGCTTCGTAGATCTTCTGCTGCGCCTGCAGCGAGGCACAGTCGAACGCCAGGAGCAGATCGCCCTTGCGCACCGACTCACCCTGCACGAAAGGCACGCGGCTGATCTGCGCGGAAATTCCCGCGGAAAGCGTGGTGCGGTTTACCGCCACCAACTGCGCGCGCACGCTCTGCCCCGGATTTGCCGCGGGAAAATCCGCGGCGTCATCCGCAAGCACCTGTTCCACGGTCAACGGCGCCGTCTGGGCGAACAGGTTCGCGCCAAGGCCGCACAACAACACTGCGCAAAGGGCGCGAATTACCGACGAATGCATGTGAACTACTACTCCGCAGGGCTAGCGCAAGGCCAAACCCGTATCCACGTCGCGTTCCATCACGATTTGCCAGCGCCCGTTGACCAGCGTCATGCGCATCTCTTTTTCCACCGCTTCCGCCGCATGTGCCACGCGGAAGCGTACCGTGGCGGTATTGTCATGAACGTTCAGTAATTGAAAATCCTGGTAACCGGCATCAGTCCAGTCCTGCGCCTGCAGGGCAGCCAGCCGGCTCTCGCGCCATTCGGCTTCCGACAGATCCGCCACCGGCGAATAGCTGGGCAGGTAGTAGGAGAAATACCGCTCGACATCCTGCTGGTTCTGGCTGTCCAGCCACGTGGCCACCACAGCTTCCACTTCATCTTCCAAGTTCACGGCGGCAGTCGGCTGCACCGCATCTGGCACCGTGGCCACGTCAGACGGCGCCAGGGGCGAGACGGCGGGATCGACGTCCGCTTCCAGTTCCAGGCTGGACAGCGGCAGCGTGCCCTGCAGCCATTGCGCGTTGTCGCTGGCGAGCAGGTTGCTCAGCTGATCGACGGACAGCGAGTTGTAGTTGTCGGGCAGCGGGTTCATGCCCAGCGACACCAGCACCGCGCCGTAGGCTTCCTGCACTTGGGCGTAGGACTGCAGATAGGTCAGGCTGGCGGTGAGCGCTTCCGCCTGCGTGCGCACCAGGTTCATCTGCGCTTCGGAACTGGAGGTAACGGCGTTGCTGGTGTACTGCGCGATCTGGCTGTCGATGTTCTGCAGTTCGCGCGCGGTTTCCAGCACGCTCATGCGGGAAGCGTACTGATGCAGCGCAAGATTCACGCGCGTGACCACCGCCATGTTGGCGGCAAGGCGGCGCTGCAGCTGCAGATCGTCGCGCAGGTCGGCGTTTTTCAAGGTTTGCCGGGTGCTGGCGAGACGCAGCAGGTTCCAGCTGACGCGCAGGCTGGCCTCGTTCCAGTCGTTGTTGTAGAGATACTTGTTGGTGTCGTAGTTGCCGGTGTAGCCAAGCTCGATGCCGGGCAAGAGGCGCAGCAGCGCCTTGCGCGTTTCCGCATGCTCGATGCGCGAGTTGTAGGCTTCCTGCAGCAGTTCGCTGGAATTTTCCAGGGCCAGCTGCTCCAGATTCTCCACCTTGGCGTCGATGGCCGGCAGTGCCGGCAGTTCATCGCTGCCGACCAGCACCAACTGGGTATTGGTGGGCACGTTGATGAAGTTGGCCAGCAGGATTCTGGCCTGCTCCAGTTCGGCCTGCAGGCGTTTCAGATCGCCGATCAGGGTGAACAGCTCTTTCTTCAACCGCAACGCTTCCACCATGCTCGGGTAAACCTGGTTTTCGATGCCGCGGTTCACATCGTCATAAGCCGTGGTGGCTTCGCGTATGACCTCTTCCACGGGCCCGCTCAAACGCTGCGCGGCCAGCGCGCGCCAGTAGGCGCCGCGTGCTTCCTGCAACAGATCGATCAGCGCTTTGCGGCGGTTGGCCTGCGCGATCAGGTAGCGATCCGCCTCTTGCTTGGCCTGGTAGTAGCTGACGCCGAAATCCAGCAGGTTCCACGACAGGCGCATATCGCTGACGGTATGCTGCGGTTCCTGCGAGGTGGACGGTTCCAACGATTCCTGACGGGTGAGCACCGAGATGCTGCGCGAGGCGTTTTCGTTGTTCCTGTCGTAATAGGTGCTGGACAGCGCCGCCGACGGCAGCATGTCGTAGCGCGCCATCTCGAACGCGCCAAGCGCCAGCGCTTCCTGCAGGTTACTGACGCGTTGGTCCAGATTGGTCAGCACCGCTCTCGCCATGATGTCGCTGAGCGTCAACGGCCCCTGCACCGGAATCTGGATGCGCGCTATCACCTCCTGATCCTGATTCAGCAACTGGCGCAGCTCCGCCTGATCGAGGGCATCCGGCGAGATCGTACACCCCCCCATCGCCAGAAAGGCCAGCGCCAGGGCGCCTGTCTTCATTGCCGATTTTCTTTTGAACATCCTAAAACCCCTTGACTGTCTAAAGCTTCAATATGTGAGTGAGCGGCCAATCAACCGAACAGGCCCGCAATGTCGTGCAGCAAGCGTTTCACCTTGGCCTCCAGGCTGTCGGCCATGGCGGCCTGGTCGAGCTTGTCGTAGAAACTGGGCTCGCCATTGGCATCGTTTGCCGCCAGGCTGGCGCTGGAATCCGGATCGGGATTGAACAGGTTCAGCGTGTCGCCTGCGGCCTGATCCTGCGACGAGTCGCCGTCGGCATCGCCGGCACCATCACCTTCAGCGTCATCGCCTTCTGCATCGTCGGCCGCTTCAT
>DATMFX010000105.1:0-2718 GCA_035555995.1 Hyphomicrobiales bacterium
ACTCGCCTTCACCAACTGCTCCTCATGCAGAATCGCCAACAGCTCCCGATGATTGAACGGCTTGCTCAGGTAGTGGCGCATTCCAAGATCCAGCGCCTCCCCCACCTGATGGCTCATGGCCGACGCACTCAAGGCCACCACCGGAATCCCCGCCGTGGCCGGATCGCGCTGCAGCGCCTGGAACACTTCCAGCCCGCTCATGTCCGGCAATTCCATGTCGAGCAACACCAGGTCGGGACGTTCGAGCGCGATCAATTCCAGACCGTGCTTTCCAGTATCCGCCAGCAGCAGTTTGACGTCGTTCATCCGATCCACGATCTGCTTTACCAGCAAAGCGTGGGAACGCACGTCCTCCACGTACACCACGGTGAAGCCCGTGCCCGGATCCATCCACACCGGCTCGCGTCCCAGGATCAGCATGGGATCCACGTAGCGTTCGGTGCGCGTGGCCAGCGGGAATTGCAGTTCGAAACGTGTGCCGCCGGTGGGAATCACCTCCACCACCAGTTCGCCCTGCACCTGCGCCATCAGGCTGCTGGCCAAATGATAGCCAAGGCCGGTGCCTTCCAGTTGCAGCTGCTTGCCCGGCGCATGGCGTGGCCCGCGCAAGGTGGAACCGATCAGGCGCGGCATCAGATCGTCCGGGCTGATCACCGCGAGGCTCAGGTAGGCGCAGCCGGTGCTTGGCTGCTGCAGATAACCCAGCTCGATGCTCAGTTGCCCGCCGCTGCGGGTCCAGCCAAGCACCGCGAACACCAGGTTCTGGATGATCATCTGCTGCAACAGATCCAAGCCGCCGAGCAGGCCCTGCTGCGAGGCATCGAAACCAAAGGCGAAGGCATGGCTCGGGCGGCAGGTCTGCACCCAGCCTTGCAGCGTTGCCGGTGAAATACCGCTGTTCGCCACTTTGTTCGACGGGCTGACGCGGGTGGTTTCCGCCGGACGGCTGAGCAATTGCTGCAACGCCAGGAGGGCTTTGAGAAACACCTCGGTTTCTGCGCCCAAACGCACCGAACCCAGTGCAGTCATGGCGTGGGCCAGTTCCAGGTAACTGCGCAGATAGGCGTGGTAGGAAGGACAGAAGTGCGCCAGCACCAGGTCCAACAACGGGCGGGAAATCGGCGAGGCTTCGCCATCGCGCGGCGTGCTGGCTTCCTGTTGCAGCAGCACTTCCAGCAGGCAGTGGTAATAATCCGTGGCGCTGTGCTGCTGGCGGCTGGTCAGTACGCTGATGTCGGTGCCCTCGGTATTGTCGAGGTAGCGCTGCGTGCCCGTCCCGCCGCCTGTGGAGGTACGCAGCGGGGAAAAGGATCGGGAATCGAGCTCGCCATGGTCTAAAGTGGCTTTGGGGGGCTGAACCATGTCACCAGTCGCATCAATCATGGAACGGGTGCCGCTGTCCGTAATATCCGTAATAATCCGTAAAAGCCGCAACCCGCAGACAATATCGACACCAGAAAGCCCGCACTTTAAGCTTTTTTGACCTGAGGTGAAAGTTCCGCGCCCACTTATGACCCGAAGTTCATAACAAATGGCCGCGCAGCACCTGTTCCCAATCCTTGGGCGTGTTCACGTTGAGAAACTCCAGCTCGGCTACCGCCTCGCGCGGCAGCACCTTGCTGTCCAGCCAGGTGAGAATGCCGCGCATGGAGCGTTTGCCGCCGCGTTCCGAGCCGTCGGTGAACAATTCGCGCAGGTAGGTGTAAAGATCGGGCGTGGCTTTCATCGCGCAGGGAAACACTTCATTCTCGAAATGGCAGCCGGCGGCATTGTTGCTGGCGTCGAGCAGGAGCCGCAGCGTGGCTTCGCTGAGCATCGGCATGTCCACCGGCACGAACACCAGCGTGGCGCCATCGAGGCCGTAGCGGACGCGCACATGTTCGAGCACGCTCAATACCGCGCCCGGCGGACCGTTGCCCGCATGGCTGTCGGGAATGCACACACGGCCCTCGACGCGGCCGCTCAGCAGCACGAATTCCGCACCCGCCTTTTCCAGCAAGGCCTCGGTGCGGGCAAGCAGGGTCTGCCCGCACAATTCGAGAAAGCGCTTGTCGCGTCCCATGCGGGAGGAAGCCCCCCCCGCCAGAATCACCCCGTAGAACACTGCCCCTCTCCCGCCCCTTCTACTGCAGCACCGGCACCTCGCGTTGCGGGTAAGTCAGGGCTATCCGATATGCGTTGAGCGCCTCACGTATGCGCGCGTTCATGGCATGGCGCGTCTGGAACAGCGCGGTGGTGCGCGCCCAGTAGCGTATGCTCATGGTGATGCTGATGCCGATCTTGCCGAGGGCGGTCACGATACCGTAGATTTCCTGCAGCGGTTCCCGCTGCTGTTGTCCTTCCTCCATTTACCGCCCCTCCGCCGCCGTGCCGGGCCGTTCCTCACGCCCATCCGCATACAGCGCGAAACGGCCGCGCCGCGCATGCACCTGATCCAGTTGCGGCCAGGGCCAGCCGCCAAACTGATCGCGCTGATAATCGGCAAAGGCCTGCATCAGCTCTTCGCGCGTGTTCATCACGAAAGGGCCATGATGCGCCACCGGCTCGCCGATGGGGCGTCCCTGCAACAGCAACAGGCGTGCCGCCTTGGCGCCATTTTGCAGTGTCACCGCCCGTTCCGAACGCAAGCGGCAACTGTGCAGCACCGGCAACACGTCGCCGTCCACCTGCAGCTGCTCGCCTTCGAAAAAATACAGATCGCGCGACAGGCCCGGCACC
>DATMFX010000106.1:0-4342 GCA_035555995.1 Hyphomicrobiales bacterium
TCCGGGCGTTCTTGCGCGGCCGCGGCGACGTAGCTCCGCTGTTGCCCTCCACCGAAATGCCCAACTACCCCGCCACCAGCGTGAGCGATGCGCAGGTGAATGATCTGTTTGCGTACATCCAGAGCATGCCGGCGGATTTGCCGGAAGCGGGCGACATCGAGCCGTTCCAGAGCATTCTGAAAGCGGCTGAGAGGCCTTATTCACCACAGTAAAGCCGCTTGCGTTCTTACAACTTCAGCCCCGCTTCGGCGGGGCTTTTTGTTGCCTGCTTGGGACAGCCACCTAGAACCTATCTTGGGACAGCCACCTAGACCCCTTTAGCCCAGGACAGCCACCTGATTAAATTTTGATTTGCTACCTGTCCCAACCACGACTACAGTGAAGCCACCTCCACGCAAAGGATTGCACAGGATGACTCTTCCACGTTCCGCCTTGATCTCTCTCGAGACCACGCCCTACTACCACTGCATCTCCCGCTGCGTGCGCCGTGCTTTCCTGATGGGCCGGGACAACAACGGCAACAGCTTCGATCACCGCAAGACGTGGCTGGTGGAACGCATCAAATTCCTGGGCAACACTTTCGCCATCTCCATCGCCGCCTACGCGGTGATGAGCAACCATTACCATCTCGTCCTTCATGCCGACGAAGCCCTGACGCAGAACTGGACCGATGACGAAGTGCAGAGACGTTGGCGTAAGCTTTTTCGCGGGCCGGATATGCTGCAGCGCCGGCTGAATGGAGAATCTCTTTCTCCTCAAGAGAACCAGCAACTTGACCAACTCACCTCAACCTGGCGCGAGCGACTTTGCAGCATCAGTTGGTTCATGTATTGCCTGAATTATGAAATTGCGCTGCGGGCCAACAAAGAAGAAGGTCTCACCGGAAGGTTCTGGGACGGAAGATTCAAATCGATAGCGCTCAAAGATGAAGCCGCTCTACTAGCGTGCATGGCATATGTCGACCTCAACCCCATTCGCGCGGGCTTGGCCGATAAAATCGCAGACTCCGATTACACATCGATCCAGGAGCGGATTCGCCATGCGGCATCAGGCTTATCGAATAGCCCGGCTGATTTGATGGCATTTTCTGATTCAGTGCAGCGCAAAAATGGGAGACAGGTGCTCCCTTTTCAACACCACGACTACCTGGAGCTGGTGGATTGGCACAGCCGTATCAAGCAACCATGTAAGCCTGGATTAGCCGACGCCAAACAACCCAGGTTACTCGCCCAACTAGGACTATCGGATCGGCAATGGTCATTGCTCGCATCAGAAGCGCAAAAGGAAATTAGTTCGATGCTGCATAGTTTGAAAAAGATAGCGTCCCACAAAAGAGTTCCAAAGCCGCCAACGTGGCTTGAATCTGTCTTATGACAACACCTCGAACCAAGCCTGCAACCAGCTCTACTTAGACACTCACCAACCCCTTGCCGATCGCCAGCTTCACCAGTTCGGCACTGTTCTGCACCTTGAGCTTGTCCTTGATCTGCGTCAGGTAGTTGGAGATGGTCTTGGTGCTGAGCGACAGAGCCGTGCCGATTTCCTCCGGCGTGCGCGCTTCGGCGAACATGCACAGGATCTGCAATTCACGCGTGGACAGGCCAGCGATCGGAGAACCCTTGTCGCGGTTTTGCTGCACCACCAGGTGCTGCGCCAGCTCCGGTTCGATGAACGTCTGCCCCGCGGCAATACGGCGCACTGCCATCACCAGGGTGTCGGGCGTGCAGGTTTTGGTAATGTAGCCGCTCACGCCAGCCTGCAGCGCATGCGCCACCAGCGTGGTGTTGTCGTGCATGGTAAACACCAGAATGCGCGCCTGAGTGTCCTGCTGACGGATACGGCGGATGGCCTCCAGGCCGCCGATGCCGGGCATGGTCAAATCCAGCACCAGCACGTCGGGGCGGTGTTCGAACCAACCTTCCACTGCGGCCTCGCCGCTTGCCGCCTCCGCCACCACTTGCAGGTCGTCGACACTTTCCAGCAGGAAGCGATAACCGGTGCGCACCACTTCGTGATCGTCGGCCAACAGTACCCTGACCTTAGCTGGCCCACTCGATCGTTCGTCCCGGGGGTGAGTGTCCTGGGTGTGGATCTCCCGAACCTTCCGGGTGTGGATGTCCTGAACGTGGGTGTCCCGTGTCGTCATGTTCGGCCGGCTTCCGCAAAGGTGATCTCGAGCAGCGCCCCACACCCGGCGTTTGCCTGCAGCAGGAGCGCCGCGCCAAGTGCCTGACAGCGCTCGCGGATGCTGCTCAGCCCCATGCCGCTGCGTACTGTGGCGGGGTCGAAGCCCACGCCGTCGTCCAGGATGCGCAGGCGGCAGTGCCCATCGTGGATCAGCGCTACATCTACCCGCTCCGCCGCCGCATGCCGCGCCACGTTGGTGAGCGCTTCCTGCACGATGCGGTACAGGTGAATCTGCCATTCCTCGTCCAGCTTGGCAAAGGCTGGGTCGGCGACGAAGCTGCAAAAGGTGTCGGGATGATCCAGGTTCCATTCGTCGATCATTACCTGCAGGGCGGGAATCAACCCCAACTCGTCGAGTACCACTGGGCGCAGCCGTCCCATCATGCTGCGCACGCGACTGCCGAGCGTGGCGGTGATGGCAGAGATACGTTCGGCCCCCTCGGCGCTACGCGCATCCATTCCTTGCTGGCGCTGGGCAATCAAGTAAGCAATGGCCTTGATGGCGCTGATGGCCTGGCCCAGTTCATCGTGCAGTTCACGCGCCAGGAGGCGCCGTTCGTCTTCCTCCATGGCCAGCGCGCGGCGGGTAAGGCGATCATTTTCCTGCTTGCTGTCTCGCAGCACCGCGGTCAGGTGGTTGAGTTTTTCCACGATCACTTTCAACTCGGGCAGCGAAACCGGCGAAACAGTGCCGCTGAAGCGGCCGCGTTCGACTTCGTCGAGTCCGTTGACGATGGCCGCCACCGGCGCGAGCCAGCGCCCGAGAATGAAGTAGAGCAAGCCATTGAGCACCAGTAGCACCACACCGAGCACGATGAGGAAGTTGCGCGTTTCCAGCCAGACTTCCGCAATTTCACTATCAGGGTTGGTGGTAAGTACGATGCGCGAGGTGGAATCGCCCGGCAGCGGCAGGATGTAGTCGGCCGGCTGGGTGCGCACCAGCCAATGGAACCACAGTGGCGCCTGCGCCACCGGCGGCATTTCCGCACTGGCACGCACCGTGCCAGCCGTTTCTATGCGCAGTTCCAAGTGACGGGCACCCTCGATGCCACCCAGCCCCTCGATCAGCGCCTGCTGTTCTTCCAGCGAATAGACCCTGGCGTCCTGCTCCAACATGAGCGTGAGCAGCTGGCGGGTAAGCATGGCGGCGGAACCCACTTCCTCCTGCACCCGGCTGCGCGCATTGCTCACTAGAAACCCCAGCCCCAGCACCATACCCGCCAGGAACAGCAGGCTGACGATCAGACTGAGACGAATGCGCAGACTCATGAAGGGTCATTCCGCAACCAGGAATAGGGAACCCAATGGTAGCAGGGCCCGAGGGATGGGTGTCCCAGGTTTCATGAGTTTCAACAAGTGGGTGTCCCACGCTGAGGTGGGTGTCCTGAGTCGGTACGAGGGTGGGTGCCCCAGGCTGAGGGGTGGGTGTCGCGTTTGGCCGGCTTCGCAGTGGGTGTCCCAGACTGCGAAGCCGGTGCGTGTCCCATATCAGATAGGCTAGGCAGCGATGTCGGCCCGATTGCCCAGGCGTGGCTTCACCAGGGGCGATTCGGAGCAGATCACCTGTACGTCGATGTTGCGGTGGTGCGCTTCGGCAACGAACTCGCGCAGGGTTTCCGCCACGTCGTTGTCAAGCACGTAGCAGCGGCTGGCGTCGAGCATCACGGTGGCGCGTTCCGGAATCGAATCCAGCGCCTGCATGATGGCGTTCTTGTTGAGAAAGCTCACTTCCTCACACAGGCTCAGGCGGATCACCTTGTTGGCTTCCCCATGTTCCACATGCACCGCGTGCGAATTGAGGTAGTTGCGGTACAGCAGCGTGAGTACCGCGATGCCCATGCCGATGCCAATGCCCACCAGCAGGTCGGTGAACACCACGCCGAGGATGGTGGCCAGAAACGGCACGAACTGCTCAGGGCCGCGCCGGTACATGTCCGCGAACAATGCCGGCTTGGCCAGCTTGTAGCCGGTGATGATCAGCACGCTCGCCAGTACCGCCAGCGGAATCTGGTTGAGCCAGCCCGGAATGGCCAGCACCAGCACGAGCAGCAACAGGCCATGCAGGATGGTGGACAGCTTGCTCTGCCCGCCCGACTGCACGTTGGCGGAACTGCGCACGATCACCTGGGTCACCGGCAAACCGCCGCACACGCCA
>DATMFX010000107.1:0-2956 GCA_035555995.1 Hyphomicrobiales bacterium
CCGCTGCCTGCAGCCGTTTGACGGCTTCCAGCGCAATGCCCACTTCCGATCCGGTGGCGATCACGATGGCCTCGGGCGCGCCGGTGCAATCGAGCAGGATGTAACCGCCCTTGGCGATGGCCTCCAGCTGCTGCGCATCGCGCGCGGCATGCGGCAGGTTCTGGCGCGACAGCACCAGCGCCGTGGGGCCTTCGCGCCGCAGCAACGCTTCCTTCCAGGCCACGGCGGTTTCCGCCGCGTCGCAGGGACGCCACACGGCCATGTTCGGCGTGTTGCGCAGGTTGGCCACCTGCTCCACCGGCTGGTGGGTGGGGCCGTCTTCGCCCTGGCCGATGGAATCGTGGGTGAACACGAAGATGCTTTGCTGTTTCATCAGCGCCGCCATGCGCACGGCGTTGCGGGCATATTCCATGAACACCAGGAAGGTGCCGCAGTAGGGAATGAAGCCACCGTGCAGCGCGATGCCGTTGTTGATGGCGGCCATGCCGAATTCGCGCACGCCGTAGTAGATGTAGTTGCCCCCCGGGTCGCGGCTCACCGCCATGCTGCCTTTCCAGTTGGTGAGGTTGGAGCCGGTGAGGTCGGCGGACCCGCCGATCAGTTCCGGCAGCAGGCTGCCGTAGGCGCCGATGCAGTTCTGCGACGCCTTGCGCGTGGCGATGTTTTCCGCCTTGTTCTGACACTGCTGGATGAAATCGTCGGCGTGTTTGGCGAAATCGCCCGGGAATTCCCGCCTCAGACGGCGCACCAGTTCCAGCGCCTGCTCCGGATGTTCTTCCTCGTAGCGCGTGAACAGTTCCTTCCAGCGGCTTTCCGCCTGAAAACCGCGCTCGCGCGCATCCCAGCTCTGGTAGACCTCGCTCGGCACGTCGAAGGGCAGATGGATCCATTCCAGCGCGGAGCGGGTGGCCTGCACTTCCTCGACACCCAAGGGCGAACCGTGCACGCCTTCGGTGCCCTGCCGGTTCGGCGAGCCGTAACCGATCACCGTCTTGCAGATCACCAGCGTGGGCTGCGCGGTATTGGCGCGCGCGGCGTCGATGGTGGTCTTGATCGAGTCCGCATCGTGGCCGTCCGCCGTGAGCACCTGCCAGCCGTAGGCGGCGAAACGCGCGGCGGTATCGTCGGCAAACCACTCCTGCACCTTGCCGTCGATGCTGATGCCGTTGTCGTCGTAGAACATGATCAGCTTGCCGAGCCCAAGCGTGCCGGCAAGCGAGCAGACTTCGTGCGAAATGCCTTCCATGAGGCAGCCGTCGCCGGCGAACACGTAGGTGTAATGATCGATCACCTCGAAGCCGGGGCGGTTGAACTGCGCCGCCAGCGTGCGCTCGGCAAGCGCCATGCCCACCGCGTTCGCCAGGCCCTGACCAAGCGGACCGGTGGTGGTTTCCACGCCCGGCGTATAACCATATTCCGGATGCCCCGGCGTTCTGGAATGCAATTGCCGGAACTGCTTGAGGTCGTCGACGCCGAGGTCGTAGCCGCTCAGGTGCAGCAGCGAATAGACCAGCATGGAACCGTGGCCGTTGGACAGCACGAAGCGGTCGCGGTCGACCCAGCCGGGATTGCCGGGGTTATGGACCAGATAGTCGTTCCACAACACTTCGGCGATGTCCGCCATGCCCATGGGCGCGCCGGGATGGCCGGAATTGGCCTTTTGCACGGCATCCATGCTGAGCGCGCGGATGGCGTTGGCGCAGTCTCTGCGGGACGCTTTGCGTGTGGTCTGGTCTTGGGTGGGGGTACCCGCCGGCATGCTGCTCGCTCCTCGTGTATTCAGGGCCTGGGCTTGCGCCCGTGTTTCCGCCCTGTGGCGTGCTTTGCGGCGAAGGTGGCCGCCGCCGCAAAAAGGAGGCGCATTTTCCCCCAGAGCCGGCAAATATGCTACTGCGCTCATGCGGTCGCACCCGCCCCCTCTGGGGGTCCATTCCCGCGTCAAGCCGCGCCGCACAAGGCCTCAGGCAATATCAAAAGTTTTTGATATTGCTTTTGACCCCCGATTTTCCCGGTGCTAAAGTGCCTCCCCTCACAATTGCCACGGCTCCCATGCGCGCTCAGTCCAAAATCGTCCGACTTGCCGCCCCGGCCACCCTGGAAGATTCCTCTCAGCTCGCCCTGCTCTACAAGGCGGCGGGGGACGACCTGCGGCTGTCGATATTGCGCATCCTGCAGACGGAATCGCTTGGCGTGCTGGAAATGTGCAGCATTCTGGACATCCGCCAATCCGCGCTCAGCCATCACCTCAAGGTGTTGTTCAACGCCGCGCTGGTATCGACGCGCCGCGAGGGTACCGCGGTGTTCTACCGCCGCGTGTTCCTCACCCCCGCCGACCCGCTGGCGACGCAGAAACGCGCCATTCTGGAAGGGGCGGACCGCCTGCCGCTTGCCGGGGCGGTGGCCGCGCGTCTTTTGGCGGTGAAACAGGCGCGCGAGCGGCACTCGCTGGAGTTCTTTGCCCGCTTCGCCGACAAGTTCAAGGAAAACCAGGATCTGGTGGCCGACTCGCAGCAGTACGCCGGCAGCCTGCGCGACCTGCTGCAGGGCCTGGCGCTGCCGCAGGAAGCCACCGTGCTGGAGGTGGGGCCGGGCGAAGGCGACCTTTTGCCGGTGCTGGCACAGTCCTTCGCGCGGGTGATCGCGCTGGACAACTCCAGTGAGATGCTCGGCAAGGCCCGCCGCGCGCTTGCGGCACGGGGCCTCGATACCACCGTAAAGCTGGTGCTTGGCGATACCAGCACCGCCGTGGCGCGTGGCTTACGCGCCCATCTCGTGATCTTCAGCATGGTGCTGCACCACATCGCTTCGCCGGCACAGGCCTTTGCCGAGGCGGCGCAGCTGCTGGAGCCGGGCGGCTGCCTGCTGGTGGTGGATCTGTGCCGCCATCACCAGGACTGGGTGCGCGACACCTGCGGCGATCTCTGGCTGGGCTTCGAGCCCGAGGAACTGAGCAACT
>DATMFX010000108.1:0-2925 GCA_035555995.1 Hyphomicrobiales bacterium
GGCTCCTGTTACTTATGGTTTTTATTTTGTTTTGGTCGCGCAAGCGTGGCGCATGGTCGCCCGCCTCACTCAGGCATTCTTTACCGCAAAGGCGTAACGGCTTGATTCCAGCGGCAAACGCCGTACTGGTGTACCGGTGGCCGCGAACACGGCATTGACCACCGCGGGCGCGATGGCCGGCGTGCCGGTTTCCCCGATGCCGCCGGGGGCGGGATCGTCGGAGGCCACGATATGCACGTCGATGAACGGCATCTCGTCCATGCGCAGCGCGTCGTAGTCGTGAAAATTGCTTTGCTGCACCCGGCCGTTCTCCAGGGTGATCTCGCCGCGCAGCACCGCCGTCAGGCCATAGACGATGCCGCCTTGCATCTGCTGCACCACCGTGAGCGGATTCACCACCTGGCCGCAGTCCACCACGCAGGTAACCCGATGTACGCGCACCTTGCCGTCCTTCAGCGAAATCTCGGCCACCTGCGCGATGTGCGAGCCGAAGCAACTTACGCAGGCCACGCCGCGGTAGCGTCCCTCCGGCGCCGGCGTGCCCCAGCCCGCGCGTTCGGCTGCCAGCTCCAGCACGTGGCGCAAACGCGGTTTTCCCGCCAGCAGCCGGCGGCGCAATGCCACCGGGTCCTTGCCGCCCGCCGCCGCCAGTTCGTCGAGAAAGGCCTCCATGAAATACACGTTCTGCGAGGCGCCCACGCTGCGCCAGAAATTGGTGGGCACGTCGAGTTCCAGCGGCGTGTAGGCGAAATGCTGGGCCGCCAGCGCGTAGTCGTTGTCTTCCAGCCCCGCCAGCGCTTCGCGGTCGAGACCGTTCTGCAGATCCTGGAAATGCTGGCAGCAGGCATGGCCCTTGAGCGCCACCGGCCAGCCGTCCGCATCGAGCGCGGCCTCCAACCTGACCATGGCGCAGGGGCGATAGCGGTCCTGTTGAATGTCGTCCTCGCGGGTATAGAGCAGGTTCACCGGGCGCCCCGCCGCCATCGCCACTTCCACCGCCTCCGTATAGACGTTGCCGCCACCGCGGCTGCCGAAACCGCCGCCGATGTACAGCGTGTTGACCACCACCTGCTCCGGCTTCAACCCGGATGCCGCTACCGAATTGAGATGGCACAGGCCTGGAATCTGCGAACCGCTCCAGACTTCGCAATCCTCGCCTTCCAGGCGCGCGGTGGTGTTTGGCGGCTCCATGGTGGTATGCGCCAGATAGGGCACTTCGTATTCCGCTGTCAGGCGCTGTGCCGCCGTATCGAGCAGCCGTTCCACGTCGCCTTCGGAATGCGACACGGTGCCGCTGCCTGCCAGCGCCTCCTGCTGCATGCGGCGGATGGCGGCGGAAGACAGCGCAGCGCCGGGGCCTTCGTCCCACACGACGTCGAGCCGCTTGCGTCCTTCCATGGCGGCCCAGGTGTTGCTTGCCACCACCGCCACGCCGCGGCTCACCTGCACCACGTCGAGCACGCCGGGAAAGGCGCGGGTGCGCGCATCGTCGAAGGCAACCACCTTGCCGCCGAATACCGGCGAACGTTCCAGCACCGCGAAGGCCATGCCGGGCACGCGCACGTCGATGCCGTAACGCGCCTTGCCGGTGATCTTGTCCAGCGTATCGCGCCGAGGCGTGGGCTTGCCGATCAGGCGGTATTGCGCCGGCGGTTTGAGCGCCACCGTGTCCGGCACCGGCAGCAGCGCCGCCTCGCCCGCCAGTTCGCCATAGCTGAAGCTGGCGCCGCTGGCGGTGTTGTACACGCGCCCCTTGCCGGTATGCGTTTGCGCCACGGCCACGCCCCAGCGGCTGGCCGCGGCGCTTTGCAGCATCACCCGCGTCTTGGCGCCCGCCTCGCGCAGCGGCTGCCAGGAACTGCGCACACCGAGGCTGCCGAACGTACCCTGCAGCGGAAACCCATACACGCGCGCCACCGGCGCGAATTCCCACTGCAGGCGCTCCCAATCGCAATCCAGTTCCTCGGTGAGCAGCATGCACAGCGTGGTCACCGCGCCCTGCCCGTTTTCGGGTTTGTGCACGGTGAGCGTAATGGTGTCGTCCGGCGCAATGCGGATGAAAGGATTGAAGTCGTGGACGGCCGCGCCGTTCTGCGCCGACGTCGCGGGTGCGTAGCCAAGCACCAGGGAACCGCCGGCCGCCAGCGAGGCCCTGAGCACGCTGCGGCGATCGAGAAACAGCGCATTCATGCCAGTGTCTCCCTGCCGGACGCCATGGCGTCGACGGCAAGCGACTGCAGTTCGGCGGCGCGATGAATCGCGGCGCGGATGCTTTGGTAGGTGCCGCAGCGGCAGATGTTGTTGCGCATCGCCGCATCGATGTCGGCGTCGGAAGGAGCGGGATTGCGGGCCAGCAGCGCCGCCGCGCTCATCTGCTGGCCACTCTGGCAGTAACCGCATTGCGGCACGTCGAGTTCCAGCCAGGCGCGCTGCACCGGATGCAGAGCGTCGACCTGTCCCAGGCCCTCGATGGTGGTTACAACGCGGCCGGCTACATAGCCGATTTCCGTGAGGCAGCTGCGTACCGGCTGCCCGTCCACGTGCACGGTACAGGCGCCGCACAGCGCCATGCCGCAGCCGTATTTCGTTCCCGTGAGATTCAAGAGGTCGCGCAGCACCCACAGCAGCGGCATCCCCTCCTCCGCCTCGACCTGCTGCAACCGACCGTTCAAGGTGAAGCTGATGGTCGCCATACTCCCCCCGTCGTTCTTGTTGTTATGGGCGCAGTAGACCATCGCCCGCCGGCCATCGCAAGCGCATTGCAGGCGGCGCTCCTGAAAATGCCCAGCGGCGGGCGTTCACTCCGCTGGCCCGGCATGCGTTTGGGGAGGCGTTCTGGACGTGCCGTTCCTGGGTGTCAGCCATGCCTTAGCTTGAACAGGAACATGCCGCCCAGCATGGAAGCGGCAAACAATAGCGCCTGCG
>DATMFX010000109.1:0-3244 GCA_035555995.1 Hyphomicrobiales bacterium
CTGCGCTGAGCGCACACTTCACCTTCAAGGAGTCATACATGCAATTCGTGGTTACCGCACTGGATTACACCGACGGCGGCGCGCTGCAGCGCCGCATGGACAATCGCGAGGTTCACCTGGAGCGGTTGCGCACCATGATCGAGGCAGGCAGGTTTCTCAGCGGCGGCGCCATTCTCGATGATGAGGGCAGGATGATCGGCTCGTCGCTGCATCTGGATTTCCCGGACCGGGCCAGCCTGGACCAGGCATTGGCGCAGGATCCCTACAGCAGCGGCAAGGTATGGGAAAAAATCGACGTGCGGCCCATCAAACTGGTGCCGATGGCGCGGTGAGCGCGGCTCAGTAATCCGCTTCGGGGTGGGCGCGGCGGTTTGCGGCCGGCGCGGCCGCCGCGTCGGTATTCAGCGGCGCCTCCGCGTCTTCCGTGGACGGCGTCAATGTTTCCAGATGGCCGCGCACGATGCCGGCGATCAGCGACGACACAGGTACGCCATTGATCAGCGCGATGCGCTGCAGGCGTTCCAGATCAGTGGCGGACAGGCGGATGTTGACGTGGCTGCTGCGGCGTTCCGGATACTGCTCGAACTCGGCACGGTTGTAGGCAGGTCTGCTTTCGTAGACCCCAGCCTCGAACCCTGGCAATAACGGCTTCTTGGTAAACTTCATGATGCTGGCGCCATTTATGAATGATCAGCCTTGAATCCATCGGGCCATGCGGACAGCCACTATCCCACAGCTTGCGCCGGCAAGACAAGCCTTACGCCCATATCGAACAGGCCGTACCGAACAGCCCTGAGCGTCATACTGAACAGCCCTGAGCGTCATACCGAGCAGCCCTGAGCATCGTACAAACAGCCTTGAGCGCCATACCAACAATACCCAAACCGGAATTTCAGTTCGGCTTGTCCGCTTCATTGGCCTCGAAACGGCGCTGCTGCTCGGCGGTGGCCTCTTTCTGGTAGCGCTGCTTCCACTCGGCATAGGGCATGCCGTAGACCAGTTCCCGCGCATCTTCGTAGCCCACGTCCTCCCCGCGCTCGGCCGCGGCCGCCGCATACCACTTGGACAGGCAATTGCGGCAAAAGCCGGCCAGGTTCATCAGGTCGATGTTCTGCACGTCCTTGCGGGCGTCCAGATGTTCCACCAGGCGCCGGAACACGGCGGCTTCGATTTCCGTACGTTTGTCTGCGTCCATGGTGTGACTACCTCCTCTGCTGTGGTTCAACCGCCGGCCAGTTTGACCTTGTACCCCTGCTGCTGCAGATAGGCGCTGATTTTCTCGCGCTGGTCGCCCTGGATCTCGATCACGCCGTCCTTCACGGTGCCGCCGGTGCCGCAGTGCTGCTTGAGCCGCGCGGCAAGCTGCTTGAGCGCCTCCGCGTCCAGCGGCAGGCCGTGCACCAGGCTCACGCCCTTGCCGCCACGGCCCTTGGTTTCGCGGCGAATGCGCACGATGCCATCGCCGCTCGGGATGGCGGCGGCGCGCTGCTGCTGGCACACACAGGCGGCCATGGCCTTGCCGCAAGCAGGGCACAGGCGTCCCTGGTCAGTGGAATAGACAGGTCTGGATTGCGACATTGCCGGCCTCGTGAATGGACGGCGGCATTATCCCCTGCCCGCACGGCGCTGGCAAAAGCACGCAGGGGCTCTGAAATGCAGCGAACCGCTGACACAGGACACAGCAAAGACCGGGAGACATTTCCTGTATACTCAGGACTCATTCATGCGCCGGTCTCCCCGGCTGGCCCTTGGCGCGCCATGAAACAGCTCTTGAACTACATACTCTGGCCCTCGCTGGCCGGTCTGGTCCTGGCTCTCGCCCTGCTGCTCGCCACGCGGCTGGTGCATCACGTGCCGGCGCTGCAGGCCCTGGTGCCGGCACCCGCGAGCACGCCCGAGCCGCTGCAAGCGGCGGGTGGCAGCAGCCTGTCGTTCAGCGCGCCGATCCGCCGGGCGGCGCCGGCGGTGGTCAGCATCAACTCCAAGTACGCCATGGAACAGGCGGTGCTGCGGCTCATCCAGCCGCCACGGCTGTCCCCCGGCCGCCCCAAGATGATCGCCATTCCCGACACCATCGACTGGGAAAACAGCAGCCTGGGATCCGGCGTCATCATCAGCCCCGACGGTTACATCGTGACCAGCTATCACGTGGTGTTCTTCGACACCAAGAAGGGCCAGGACAACCAGGACAAACACATCCAGGAAGTGTCGGAAAACATCACCATCACGCTCAACGACGGGCGCGAAGTGGAAGGCCGCGTGGTGGCGCTGGACGAAAAACAGGATCTGGCGCTGCTGAAGGTGGACGAGGAAAATCTGCCTTACCTCGACCTGGCCAACACCCGCCGCCTGCAGGTGGGCGACGTGGTGCTCGCCATCGGCAACGCGCGCAACATCGGCCAGTCGGTAAGCCTGGGCATCGTCAGCGCGCTGCTGCGGCGCGACGACAGCTACGTGATCCAGACCGACGCCGCGATCAACCCCGGCAATTCCGGCGGCGCGCTCATCGACCAGAACGGCCAGCTGATCGGCATCAACTCCTTCATCGTGTCCGAATCCGGCGGCTCGGAGGGCATCAGCTTCGCGGTGCCGGCAGCGGAGGCCACCCGCCTGCTGCAGGATTTCCTGGAATCCGGGCCGCCCGGCTACCTGGGCGTGGACAGCTCCGCGCTGTCGCTGGACGAGGGCCGCGAGCGTTTCGGCGAAGAAGTGCAGGGTTTCAGAGTGAAATCCGTGGCCGGCAACAGCCCGGCGGACAAGGCCGGCATTCGCCCCGACGACGTCATCACCGGCGTGAACGACATCAAGATCACGATTTCCGACGGCGCCAACACCGAGCAGGCCTTTCGCGCCATCGGCATGATCAGCAACCAGCCGCCGGGCCAACTGATCGTGGTGGAAGTGTATCGCGAGGGGGAATTCCTGCGGCTGCCGGCAATTCTGGGCGTGGGCGTACCCCAGCTGGAAGGCGAACTGGTGCGGCCCGAACAACTACTGACCAATCCCGACAACTGATACCTTGTCGATCCACGGGCTTGCCGCCCATGACCGGCGCGAATACGCCGGCCATCCACTCCATCATCCCTTTCCTAAGATCAGGACCAATCCGGATCGCGCAGTTCTGCGGAACGGGCGTGGGCGGTGAGCCCTTCGCTGCGCGCCAGGATGGAGGTGGGCCGCGCCAGCTGTCGCGCCAATTCAGGCGAACAGTGGATCAGCGACGAACGCTTCTGGAAGTCATACA
>DATMFX010000110.1:0-10762 GCA_035555995.1 Hyphomicrobiales bacterium
TTGTCGCCGCCGCCCGGCGAGCGGATGTCGGCCGGCCAGGGCGCGCCGTTGCCGGTGCCCACGTAGACCAGGCCAGTGGCAGGATCGTAGGTTACCGCATCCCAGGGCGTGCCACCGCCGCCGGTTTCCCACCAGGTGCCGTTCCAGGTGGTGGCGGCCATCTCCAGTTCCGGCTGCTCGAAGCCAAGCGCGGGGTCGCCCGGCACCGCCCACCAGCGCCACAGTTCCTCGCCGTTGTTGACGTCGTAGGCGGCCATGTAGCCGCGCTGATGGAATTCCGAGCCGGCTTCCCCGATGAAGATGCGGCCGTCGGCGATGCGCGGCGCGCCGGTGATCGAATGCCAGCCTTCGCGGTCGGTAACCTGCCGTTCCCATACTTCCTCGCCCGTGGCGGCCTTTACTGCCACCAGGCGTCCGTCCAGCGTGCCCCAGATGATCATGTCGTCCCAGGCCGCCACGCCGCGGTTGACGATGCCGCAGCACATTTTCACCGCCCATTCGCCCGGCACCTTGGGATCGTATTTCCACAGCGCTTCACCGCTTTGCGCGTCGAAGGCATACACCTTGCTCCAGGGCGAGGTGACGAAGATGCGGCCATCGACCACCAGCGGCGTGGTTTCATAGCTGCCGCCGCGCTCCGCCAGATCGCCGTACCAGGCCAGACCCAATTGGGCGATGTTGTCGGCGGTGATCTGTGTGAGCGGGCTGTAGCGCTGTTCGCTGTAGTCGCGGCCGTAGGAGGCCCATTCGCTGTCGGCCGCTGCTGTCTGCGCGTCGTTGGCGGTGGTGCTGGCGGCGGGTGCCGCGGTACTGGCCGGCGGGGTGCTGCTTTCACTTGGGCCCTGCCCGCAGGCGGCCAAAGCGGCGGCCAGCGCCAGGGTCAGAAGACGCACGGTGGTTTTGGCGGAATCGCGCATGCTTGAACTCCCCTCCCGGGATGAATTTTTATGGGCGGATAGTACCGGGGCGGCCGGTACAAGGGAAAAGGTTTCGCCCGTCAGGCGTATTCGCGCAACAGATCCAGAAAGACCGGTCCGTAACGTTCCTGCTTGCGCTCGCCGATGCCGCTGATCTGGCCGAAGGCCGCCAGCGTGGTGGGTTTTTGCCGGCACAGCGCTTCCAGCGTGACGTTGTGGAATATCACGTAGGGCGGCACCTTGTGTTCCTCGGCCAGCCGGTGGCGCAGGGCGCGCAGCGCTTCCCACAGGGCGGGATCGAGATCGCCAAGCTCCTCCATGGCGGCGGTCTGCTCACGGCGCGTCGTCTTGCTCTTGCCGCGTTCGCGCACGCTGGCATCGTGGCGCAGCGCCAGCGTAGCCTCGCCGCGCAGGAGCGGTCGGCAGGTTTCCTCCAGCCGCAGCGCGCCGTAGCCGTCGATATCCACGCTGAGGTAATTGCGCGCCACCAGTTGGCGGAACACCGAACGCCATTCGTTGGCGCTGAGCTGCGCGCCCTTGCCGTATACCGCCAGGCGCTGGTGATCGAATTGGAACACTTTGTCCGCATTGCTGCCGCGCAGCACGTCGATCAGATGGTTGACGCCAAAGCGCTGGCCGGTGCGGTACACCACGCTCAGCGCCAGGCGCGCGGCTTCAGTGGCATCCCAGGTTTGCACCGGCACCAGGCAGGTGTCGCAATTGCCGCAGGGCGTGTCCAGCGTGTCGCCGAAATAGCGCAGCAGCGCCTGGCGCCGGCAACTGGTAAGTTCGCACAGGCCGAGCATGGCATTGAGCCGGTGCTGTTCCACGCGCTTGTATTCCTCGCTGCCCTGCGACTGCGCCAGCATCTGCCGCAGCTTGAGTACGTCCTGCAGGCCGTACAGCATCAGTGCGTTGGCGGGCGTGCCGTCGCGGCCGGCGCGGCCGGTTTCCTGGTAGTAGGCTTCGATGTTCTTGGGCATGTCCAGATGCGCCACGAAGCGCACGTCCGGCTTGTCGATGCCCATGCCGAAGGCGATGGTGGCCACGATCACGATGCCGTCCTCGCGCAGAAAACGCGCTTGGTTGGTTTCGCGCTGCGCCGCACTCAGGCCGGCATGATAGGGCAGCGCATCGAAGCCTTCGCCGCACAGCCAGGTGGCGGTTTCCTCCACCTTCTGCCGCGACAGGCAATAGACGATGCCGGCGTCCTGTGCGTGCTCGGTGCGAATGAAGTGCAGCAGCTGCCGGCGCGGGTTGTCCTTGAGCGCGATGCGATAGCAGATGTTGGGGCGGTCGAAACCGGCGACGAACTGCCGCGCCTGCTGCAACTGCAGCCGCTCGATGATTTCCTTGCGGGTACGCACATCCGCCGTGGCGGTGAGCGCAATGCGCGGCACCGCGGGAAAATGCGTGTGCAGCATGGCCAGTTCGAGATAGTCGGCGCGGAAGTCGTGGCCCCACTGCGATACGCAATGTGCTTCGTCGATGGCGAACAGCGCCAGTTCCACGCGCTGCAACAGCGCCCGGGTACGTTCCTGCTTGAGGCGCTCGGGCGCCAGGTACAACAGCTCGAGCTCTCCCCGCTCCAGCGCCTGCTCCACCGCGCGCACCTGGTCCCAGTCCAGGGTGGAATTGAGATAGGCGGCCTTCACGCCAAGTTCGTGCAGGGCATGCACCTGATCCTGCATCAGCGCGATCAAGGGTGAAATCACCACGCCGCAGCCGCGCCGCGCCAGCGCCGGAATCTGGTAGCACAAGGACTTGCCGCCGCCGGTGGGCATCAGCACCAGGGCATCGCCGCCGTCGATCACCGTGTCGATGATCTCGGCCTGTGGCGGGCGGAAGGAGGAATAGCCGAAGACTTTCTCGAGAATCTGTAATGCGGAACTCATGCCGGCACTATAGAGGGGAATACGCGGACTGCAAGTGTAATGGATGCCGGCGCCTCGACCCGCTCCCGATCGGCGCCTTCGCTCTCACCTTAGCCCGTGCGTGGTCCGAACATGATGATTGCCATGCCGGCCAGCGCCACCGTGCAGCCCACCATATCCCAGCGCGTGGGACGTACGCCGTCCACGCCCCACAGCCACAGGATCGCCACCAGGATGTACACCCCGCCATAAGCCGCATACACCCGCCCCGCCGCCGTGGGATGCAGCGACAGCAGCCAGGCGAACAGCGCCAGGCTGAGCGCGCCGGGCACCAGCAGCCATGCGCTTTTGCCCTGGCGTAGCCAGAGGTAGGGCAGGTAGCAGCCGACGATTTCCGCCACCGCGGTAAGCAGGAACAGGGCGATGGTTTTCAAGGGGAAATCTCCTTGCCGGCGATGACTTTTCCGTGCCGCTGCGGGCGCCACGCGATGCGGCGATTGTAGACCACTTCGGCGGCCGCTCCGTACCTGATAGAATCGCCAGCCCAAACCGCCAACCCTGCCCACACGCCTTGCTTCCTTCCACGCGTTACCAACAGCATCTGCAACAACCCGGTTTTCACGAGGATGCGCTTCAGGCGCAGGCCGTGGCGCGGCTGGATGCGCTGTACCGGCGCCTGCTTTCGCCGCGCCCGTGGTACCGGCGCAGCAAGGCGATACCGGGGTTGTACCTGTGGGGACAGGTGGGCATCGGCAAGAGTTTTCTGGTGGACCTGTTCGTGGACGCGCTGCCCAGACATGTCACGGTGACGCGCCAACACTACCAGCACTTCATGGCCGCGGTGCATCGCGAACTGCACGCCATCACCGGCCAGGCCGAGCCGCTGAGCATCGTCGGTAGGCGCCTGGCGGCACAGTATCGGGTGATCTGCCTCGACGAGTTGTACATCACCGACCTGGGCGACGCCATGATCGTCTACCGCCTGTTCGAGAGCCTGTTCGAATGCGGCGTGGCGCTGCTGATCACCTCCAACTTCGACCCCGACCATCTCTACCGCGACGACCTGCAGCCGACGATCTTCGAGCCCGCCGTGCGGCTGATAAAAGCCAACACCGAAGCGGTGCATCTGGCCAGCAACCAGGACTATCGCGCGCTGCAGCAGGGCGAGCACCGCACCTGGTTCGTGGCAGGCGAACAGGATTTCGCCGCGCTGTTCGATCAGTTGAACCTGGCACTGCACGGCAGCAACGCGTATGACGCCACGCCACTGGAAATCCACGGCCACCTGTTGCAACCGCTGCGGCACCACGAAGGGCTGGCCTGGTTCACGTTCGAGGAATTGTGCGCAGAGCCGCGCTCGGCCCGCGACTACATCGTGCTCGGGCGCCGCTTCAAGACTTTTCTGCTGAGCGGCATTCCGCAGTTCGGGCAACGCGAGCAGGCGAACCTGCCGGCGATCGGCACCGAGGATGCGCTGGCAAATCAGCCACGGAAGCAATACTCGCGCAGTGAAAACGCGCAGCGCCGCTTCATCAGCCTGGTGGACGAACTGTACGACCAGGGCATCAAGCTTTATCTGGAAAGCGCGGTGCCGTTGCCGGAGCTTTATGCCGGCGGACGCCTGGCCTTCGAGTTCAGGCGTACCGTGAGCCGCCTGACGGAAATGCAGTCGGCCACCTACCGCGATCGCGCGCTGCGGGCCTGAGCGGGAAAATTTGGCACCGCAACCACCGCTTTCAGTATAATTTCCCGGTTTTTCACCCGGAGTTTCCCATGGAACGAGTGATCGAACTGTTGATGGTGCGTGCCCGTTGGCTGCTGGCGCCGGTCTACCTGGGCCTGAGCTTTGCGCTGATCGCGCTGGCCATCATCTTCTTCCGCGAGGTGTGGCACCTGTTTGCGATCATCACCAGCGCCTCGGAAGCGGACGTGGTGCTGATCGTGCTGTCGCTGGTGGATATTTCGCTGGTGGGCGGCCTGCTCATCATGGTCATGCTCAGCGGCTACGAGAATTTCGTATCGGCGCTGGATACCGGATCCGAGCGCGACAAGCTGAGCTGGCTCGGCACGATGGATTCCTCTTCGCTGAAAATGAAGGTGGCGGCCAGCATCGTTGCGATTTCCTCGATCCACCTGTTGCGGATGTTCATGAACATCCGCAATGTCGATCCCGAATACCTCAAGTGGTACGTGATCATCCACCTCACCTTCGTCGTCTCGGCGTTCGTGATGGGGATGCTGGATCGGCTTACCAAGCACTGAGCGCCCGATCACAGCCCGCCCTGCCGCCGATGGCCCTGGCCGGCGCCTTCGTGCCACCATAAGGCATGCTCAAGAAACTGGCGCTCTCCCTGTTGATGATCCTGTGTGCCCTGCTGCTCACGCTGGCGGTGGCACTGTGGCAACGCGAACCGCTTGCCCGGCTGGTGGCCAACCGGGTGCTTGGCGACACCGGGATCAGCGTCACCGAACTGCGGGGGCTGCAACTTGCCCGCGACAAGGCGGGGCTCGCCCGCCTGCAATTGCTGCTGCCTTCCGGCCAGCACCTGACCCTCGACGGCATCGATCTGCGCTTCCAGCTGACGTCGCTGCGCCAGCCGCCCGCCGTGCAGGCCCTGGCAATCGCCAGCGCGCAGCTGAACGATGCCGAAGACGCGCCCGCCGACGACACCGAGACGTCCCCGCTGCTGCTGAGCGAACTGCTGCGCACCTTGCGCGAATTCCCCCTGCCCGCCCTCACGCTGGAACAACTGGTGGTGCCGCAGTGGCCCGAAACGCTGCGCCTGACATTGCAACACGCTCCCGGCTCGCTGCAGTTGGATGCCGCCGGCGACGTGTTGCAATTGCACGGCACCTTTGCGCAGGCCGACACCGATGCCCAGGCCACCCTGGCCATCGCCCTGAATCGCGGAGACCTCACTTTTGGCGACGTCCAGGTGACACTCGATCCCCTGGAAGACAACTACGCCCTGGCCGGCAGCGTGCAGCTGGCCTTCGCCGATCTCAATGCGTTGTTGGATGAATTGCACCAGGCGCCGCTGGCCCTGCCGCTGTATGACGCCGACCTGCACCTGGACCTGGCCGGCACCGTGGCGGACGCGCTGCTCGGCACCGTCAGCGGCCAACAGAGCGCCACCTTTACCGCCGGCCTGCAAGCCGGCTCCACCTTTACGCTGCCGGCGGGCCTGAGCGAAGGCCTCGAGGCCCTGACCCTAAGCTTTCCCGAGCGCGCCGCACTGGACATTACCACCGGCAGCGGCGCCGGCATCAGCGGTGATTTGCCGCTGCGGGTCATCGGCGCCTGGCAGGCGCAAGCGCTGGCGCTCGACGCGCGCATCACGCTTGGCGATTGCGCGTGGCAAGGCAGTTCGCCCTGCGCCATCGGTTTCGACGGTAGCGCCGGTCTTGGCGATTATGGCTTCAGCGGTCTGGTGGCGCTTACCGCGCCCGGGCTTGGCCTCAACCCGGGCAGCTATCACCTGATCAGCACCGGCCTGCGCGTGAGCGGCCTGCCGGCGGCAGTACCCGCCTTCGATCTCGACGCCGCGCTGGAACTGGACGCGCAACAAACGCTGCATTTGGACACGGCGGTGGTGCTGCGCAACACGCCACAGAACCTGCAGCCCCAGCTGCGCGGCACTTACCAGCTGGCAAACGGCAATGCCGAAATACAACTGAACGTTCCACCACTGCAATTCACCGAACCCGGCGCCACGCTGGTCTCCTGGTTCGATGACTGGCCGTATCCGGCGGACATACTCACCGGCACGCTGGCGCTCGATCTGCATGCCACCTGGCAGAGCGGCGCCAACGCGGCGGCGCCCGGCAAGCTGGTGGCCGATGTCGATGCGACCTTGAGCGAGCTTGGCGGTTTCTACGACACGTTCTACTTTCGCGGCCTGGACGGCAGGCTCACTGCGCACGTGGAAAATGCCGAAACGCTGACGTTTTCCACCCCACCGCTGCACCTGAGCCTGGCCGGCATCGACGCCGGCGTGCCGATGGAAAACCTGAGCGTGGATTTTCAGCTGGATTCCGCGCCCCTTACCCTGCAGCTGAACTCCTTTCGCGCCGAGGTGCTTGGCGGCACGCTGAGCGCCATGGACGGCAGCTATGCGCTGGAGCGCGAACGCAACGACATCGTGCTGCACTTCGACGGCCTGCAGGTGCCCAGCATGCTGGCGCTGGCGGAGTACCAGGGCGTGCAGGCGGAAGGGGCCATCAGCGGCGAATTGCCGTTGACGCTGACGCCAAACGGCGTGGTGGTGAGCGGCGGCACGCTGGCGGCCGACGCGCCGGGCGGCAGCATCCGTTATCTCAACGCCGCGGCGGCGGGTTTGCAGGGCAACGCGGGCCTGGACCTGGTCAACCAGGTGTTGAGCAACTTCCAGTTTCAACGCCTCACCAGCACCATCGACTACACTCCGGAGGGCGAGCTGCTGCTTGGCATGCAATTGCAGGGACACAACCCCGAGCTGGGCAGCGACCAGCCGATCAACCTCAACCTGAACCTCAGCGACGACATTCCCGCCCTGCTCAAGAGCCTGCAGGCGGCGCGCAACATCGAGGACTTTCTGCAGCAGCAGTATCAATGAGGATCGCGCGCGGGTTTCATGTGGCGTTAAGCCAGGGGCACGGATACTATCGCCAAAACAAGCGGTGATTTGCTATGAAACTCGTTCAAGTTCTGTTCATAATCTCTACCTGCTGGCTCGCCGCCTGCACCCCGACCGTGCAACTGGCCACGCCGAAGGATCCCATTACCATCAATCTGAACGTCCGCATCGACCACGAAATCCGGGTCAAGGTGGACAAGGAACTGGACGATGTCTTTGCCCAGAACTCCGACCTGTTCTAGCGCCATCTCAATGCCGAGGGCCATCTCAATGCCGGGGAATAGTTTCATGAAGAAAGTTCTGTTGCCGATCATGCTGCTGCTGAGCCTCGCCGCTTCCAGCCTGGCGCTGGCACTGACGCTGGACGAAGCCAAGGCCCAGGGCCTGGTGGGAGAAAAGGTGGACGGCTACATCGCCGCGGTGGTGGCCAACCCCAACGCGGAAGTACAGGCGCTGATCCGCAGCACCAACGACGGCCGCCGCCAGGTGTATGCCGACCTGGCAAAACGCAACAACATCACCCTCGACCAAGTGGGCGTGCTGTCGGCGGAGAAGCTTTATTCCGGCGCCGCCAGCGGTACCTACCTGCAGCAGCCTTCGGGGCAGTGGCAGCGCAAGTAGGCGCCACATTCCCCTGCTTTTAATGCGCAAAAATGTTCACGGATTTTGCGCAAAGCGGCGCAGGTTTTGCTTTCTTCCCCCTGGTAATGGGGGTAGGCTGAAGGCAAACCATTGATCCGGTACCTTTGTCATGCTTTCCCTTCGCGTGCGTCTGGCCGTGCTGGCCGCTCCCGTGCTGTTGCTCGGTACCATGCCCGCCCATGCCGATAAACCCACCTGGACGCCCATTGCCGAGCTTCTGATCGGCAGCCTCGGCAAGACCGATGCAGTGAGCCTGGCGGACGTCATGACACGCTGCACCGCGCTCAGCATGACGCTTTCCGGGCTCACCGCCGATTTTTCGCCGGAGATGTCGCAGCTTTACAAGGATCAGGCCAATCGTTTCATCGAACACAGCCTGCGCATCGAATCGCAGGTGCAGGCCGACCAGAGCGGCGAGATCACCGACCTGGAAGAGCTGTCCGGCGCCACCCGCGAAAAGCTCAAGACCATGGTGATCGGCTACAGCGATTGGATGGACGACAACATGGAAGCCGGCGGTTCCCTGTTCGACCGGGAAATCGAGATGGAAATCGACAGTTGCCATCTGGCCACGCGGCTGGTGAGCCAATTGTCCTACATGCCCGACGGATCAGTCCCCGAATAAACCTCTGGCGGGTTTCACGCCAAACGCTGAGGTTCGATGCAAACCGGTGGTACGCTCTTGCGCGTCCAAGAGCGTATGCGTCCAGGGGCAGCTCCATAAAAGACCTAATGGTCCAATAACCCATTCCTCAATGCAATCAAGGTCAGCTCGGCCGCGTTCTCGGCCCTGAGTTTCTGCTTGATGTTGTACAGATGCGTCCCCACCGTGCGTGGACTGAGGAACAGCGCCTCGGCGATACGCGCCACGGACTGGCCCTTGGCCAGCAGCATGAACACCTCGAATTCGCGACCGGTCAGCACGTCCACCGGATTCTGCGCGCCGGTGAACTGCTCCATGGCCATGGTACGCGCCAGGGTGGGGTCCAGATACAAGGCGCCACCCGCCACCTGCAGGATCGCCTGCCGGAGTTCTTCCGGCGCGCTGCGTTTGGACAGATAACCCTGCGCGCCAGCCTTGAGCAGACGCTTGGGATGGGCGCTGTCATCGTGCGCGGTCAGGATCAGGATGCGCGCCGCGGTGTGCCTGGCGAGCAGGCGCAGCACCGCCTCCAAGCCGCCCATGCCGGGCATGGAAAGGTCCATGACCACCACGTCGGGCGCCACGTCCGGATACAGCTTCAGCGCATCCTCGCCACAGGCTGCTTCGGCCACCACTTCGATGTCTTCGGCTTCCTGCAGCAACAGCCGAAAGCCCATGCGCACGATGGCGTGATCGTCCACCAGCATCACCCGGATGGTGCTCATTGCCGCTTCCTCCGATCCTGCAGCGGCAACTGCACCGTCACGCGCATGCCGGCGTCCGCCTGCCACTGGAAACTGCCGCCGAGGCTTTCGGCGCGTTCGCGCATGCCGATCAGGCCGTAGTGTTCGTCGCGGTCGTTGGGGTCGATGCGCGGCCCGCGGCCGTCATCCTCCACGCAAAGCGACAGCCGTTCCTCCACCTGCACCCGCACCCGCGCCTGGGTGGCGTGGGCGTGGCGCACTACGTTGGTCAGGCTTTCCTGCACCATGCGATAGGCCACGATGGCCACCTCGGGCGCCACGCGGGCAAGGTCGCCATGCGGCTCGAACGTGAAGTGGATGTCGGGAAAGCGCGCCTGTTGCGATTCCACCAGTTCCTGCAGCGCCGCGTGCAACCCCAGGCGATCGAGCACCAGCGGACGCAACTGCCGCACCATGCCATGCATGGCGTCGTACATCTGGGTGGAAATGTCCACGATCATGCGCGCGGTATCCGTCAGTGCGGGATCCCGCTCGCGGCCGCGGCTCACCAGCGTGGTGGCCAGCGTGCGCACCGCCGTGAGCGACTGGCCGATTTCGTCGTGCAGTTCATGCGCCAGCTTGCGCCGTTCCTCTTCGATGTGGCGGTCGATCAGCTGCAGCCAGGCCTGGTTTTCCTTCACCGCCCGTCCGGCAAACCAGAACACCAGCAGGTTGAGCAAGGTGAACAGGAGCAGTGACAACCAGAACACGGTGAGCAGTTCGTCCCAGGCATCGAGCACCATGCGCGAGCTGTCGGGCGCAATGCGCACCTGGCCGCTGCCCACCGGCAGGGTGATGGTACTGATGGGAGGCGCCACCAGATGCGTGAACCACGCCGGCGCATAGCGGCCCGCCTTCCAGGGCGAGGGCGGCGAACGGTGCAGCGTGCGGCCGGCGCTGTCCAGCACCTCGATGTCGTGCGCGCGGATGCGGCCCGCCTGTTCCAGGTAGCCGGCAAGCGCGCGCGGCGCGCCGTCGTCCTGTTGCAGCGTGTCGTTGTCGATGAGGCTGGTGAGCAATTGCACGGTGACGCGCGTGGCGGCTTCCATTTCGGCCGCCGCCGAACGCCGCGACCCTTCGATCTGCAACGCGACCAGGGCCACGATGAACAACAGCATCACCAGGGTAATCAACCAGTTGATCGACGCGCGCAGAGACATGGCGCGATGTTACTGTAGTTCTTCCTATTGCGAGCGCCGCAAGCGGACGCGGATCAACCGCGCCCGTGCAATCTCATGATTTTCATTAGACGCCATCGCCAAAACTACTGCGCGCGTGTCAAAGCGGTGGGCGCCGTTCGTGCCAGTCGGTGGCACGCTCAAAGGCG
>DATMFX010000111.1:0-2257 GCA_035555995.1 Hyphomicrobiales bacterium
CCGCGCAAATACAAGGTGGGCTTCGCGATTCCGCCGGTGAATGACATCGACGTCTACGGCCAGGACGTAGGCTATATCGCCATCGTCGAAAACGGCGAGCTGCAGGGTTTCAACCTGTGCGTGGGCGGCGGCATGGGCCAGCTCGACAGCCGCGAGGACAGCTACCCCCGCCTGGCCGAACAGTTGGGCTACATCCCCGCGCAGGAAGCACCGCAGGTGGCAGAAATCATCATGGGCATCCAGCGCGATTTCGGCGACCGCAAGGACCGCCACCGCGCCCGCTTCAAATACACGCTCGACCGCCTGGGCAATGCCTGGTTCCTCGAGGAACTGGCAAAGCGCCGCGGCAAGCCGCTGGAAGCCGCACGGCCGTTCCAGTTCGTGCAGAACGCCGACGTGCCCGGCTGGCAGCTGGGCGACGACGGCCTCTGGCACGGCACCATGTACATCGAAAGCGGCCGCATCGACGGCGCGCTGCGCGATCAACTGATGGGTTTTTTCCAGCAGTATGGCGGCCGTATCCGCCTGACCACCAACCAGAACCTGCAACTGGTGGAAGTGGGCGATTATGAATTGGAACAGGTGAAGTGGCGCCTGGACGATCTCGGCCTGAGCCACCGCATGGAACCGCATCTGCAGGCCGCGCACACGCTCAGCTGCGTGGCGCTGCCCACCTGCGGCCTGGCCATGGCCGAAGCCGAACGCTATACGCCGCGCCTGCTCAACCTGTTCGAACGCCTCAAGGCGCAATATGGCCTGCAGGAACTGCCGATCACCCTGCGGTTGACCGGCTGCCCCAACGGCTGCGCCCGCCCCTACCTGGCGGAAATCGCACTCACCGGCCGCGCACCCGGCCTTTACAACCTTTACCTCGGCGGTTCCTTCCATGGCGACCGCATGGCGCAGCTGTATGCCAGCAACGTCGACGAAACGCGGTTTCTCGAACTGACCGCCGCGTTGTTCGAACGTTTCTCCGCAGAACGCCAAAATGGCGAGCACTTCGGCGACTTCCTCGTCAGAGCCGAATTGCTGGACAAAGCGCCGGTACAGATTCGTTGATAGCAAGGAGCCCCGCAATAATGTCGGATTATCTGTTCATCCAAAGCCAGGATCCCTTTACGGAGACGCGCAGCGCACAGCAGTACGCCCTGGCCACCCAACTGCGCGATGCCGGCCACGGCGTGCGCCTGCTGCTGGTGCAAAACGGCGTAACCGCCGCCCGCAAGGGCGCGCGCTGCCCGCACTTCGACCAGGCGCTGCAAAGCGGCCTCGAGGTGATCGCCGACGACTTTTCGCTGCAGCAGCGCGAAATCGCCAATGGCGAGATCAAGGAACCGGTAAGCGTGGGCGGCATCGCCCTGGCGATCGACGCCCTGCTTGCCGGACACAAGGTCATCTGGAACTAGGAATTGCCATGAACGCAGACAAAATTCTCACTTTCGCTTTCATGGACCCGCCGTTCGAAAGCGAACGCACCGTTACCTTCTTTCGCCTGCTCGACGCCGCACTGGACAAAGGCGCCGGCGTGCGCGTGTTCGCCTATGAAGGCGCCGTGGCGCTGGCGTTTGCGCGCCAGGCGCCGCACGGCAACGCCGCGCACGGCCACGACGTGGACCAGGAAGCGCATCCGTTGACCCGCAGCTGGATCGCCGCGCTGCAGGACAAGGCGCGCGCCAAAGGGCTTGGCTTCGAATGGATCAATTGCGGCCTGTGCGTCGACGAGCGCGGCGTCAACGAAGCCATCGCCGACTGCGGCCGCGGCGGCCCCGCCGATCTTTGGCGCTACGCCAGCACCGCCCATAACACGCTCACGATCGGCACGAGGTAAGCCATGAAAGCATTGCAAGTGATCGACCAGGCCTTTCGCACCACCACGGAAGAGCAGGATGACACGATCCTGTGGCTCACCCTGTCCATGCGTGGCGCCGGCGGCGACCTGTCGCTGCTGCTCAGTGGCCATGCCGCCTATTACGCGGTGCAACGCGGCACCCAGCCGGCGCTCACGCTTGGCGACTGGCGCCAGACGCAGCCGGCCAACCTGACGCGCGATCTCGGCAACCTGGTCGCCAGGGACGTGCCGGTCTACGTGGTCGATGAGGATCTCGAGGAACGCGGCCTGCAGCAGTTGCCGCTGCTCGACGGCGTGCGCCGCATCGCGCGCAGGGAACTGGCGGACCTGTACGACAGCGTCGACCAAGTGTGGCATTGGTGAACACTCCCGCCTTTTTGCGCACTCCGCTGCTGGAACTGCTCGGCT
>DATMFX010000112.1:0-4950 GCA_035555995.1 Hyphomicrobiales bacterium
TATTGCCCAACCCTATGGCTCGGCGGCTATATGATAAATGTTCTTATTGCCGAACCAAGTGGTTTGGCCGATTTTAGCATGGTGGCGCGCAGCCGGACAAACGCACCGGAAATCCGGCAAAGTCGTGGGATTTGTCCTGCAAGGGCGGCTGCCGGGGAGGGCGTGTGCGGTGCGATCAGTCGTCGTAGCGGATGGAGTCGCCGCCGTGGTAGACGTTGAAGCGCTCGGCACCCAGAAAACCGACCAGGGTGATGTTGAATTCCTGGGCAAGTTCCACCGCCAGCGACGAGGGCGCGCCCACCGCCGCCAATAGCGGGCAGCCGGCACTGAGCGCCTTTTGCAAGAGTTCGAAGCTGGCGCGGCCGCTCACCAGGATGCCGTGATCGGCGAGCGGCAGGCGGCGCTGTTGCAGCAGGGTGCCGATCAGCTTGTCCATGGCGTTGTGGCGGCCCACGTCCTCCATGCCGAATTCCACCCTTCCTTCCCGATCGAACAGCGCCACGCCGTGGTTGCCGCCGGTAGCGGCAAACAGCGGCTGTACATCCCTGAGCTGCGCCGGTAATGCGCGCAGCCGTTGTGCGGAAACGGGCGTGGACAGGCCGGGCAGGGCGTCGAAGCCGCCGAGGCTGAGCGTTTCCAGCGAGGCCTTGCCGCACACGCCGCAACTGGAGGTAGTGTAGAAGTGGCGCTCCAGGCGCTGCGGATCGAAGCGCGCGCTTTCGTGCAGTTCCAGGCGGATCACGTTGGCGCGGCTGGTGTCCACCGAGGCCACGTCCTCGATGCGGCGCACGATGCTTTCGCTGTACAGAAAGCCGAGCGCGAGCGCGGTGTCGTGGCCGGGCGTGCGCATGGTGATGGACACGCTGCGATGCGTGCGGCCCTTGCGCGGGTCGGTGTAGCCGAGGCGGATTTCCAGCGGTTCCTCGACAGCCAGCTGGTCGTCGACCTCGCGTGCGGTGTTCCCGCGCACTTGCACGATGGGATAGGAGCGGCGGTCGGAATCGGCGTCAGTCATGAGCGAAATTGTGAGGATGGATGCGGCGTTCCTGGCCGGGCGGGTGCAGGATGTCGGCCACGCGCAGGCGGTAGTGCCCCTGCGCCCGGTCCTTGAAATACTCGCGCAGCGTGCAGCTTACCGAGGTGAAGGCCAGCTCGTCCCAGGGAATTTCGCCGGGGGCGAACAGCGCCACCTCGAGGCTCTCGATGCCGGGCGCGAACACCGGCTCTGGCAACGTGGCGCGAAAGAACAACTGCACCTGATTGATCTGCACCAGGTTGAACAAGGCAAAGAGCTCGCCCACTTCGATGTGGGCGCCGGCTTCCTCGAACGTTTCGCGCCGCGCCGTATCGAGCGTGGATTCGTCGTTTTCCATGAAGCCCCCGGGCAGGGTCCAGAAGCCGTGGCGGGGTTCGATGGCGCGGCGGCACAGCAGTATCTTGTCGTTCCATATTGGAATCGCACATACCACCACGCGCGGGTTCTGGTAATGGACCATGCCGCAGGTGTCGCAGACATGGCGGTGGCGGTCGTCGCGCTCGGGGATGCGCAGGCTGAGCGGGCCGCCGCAGTCACAGCAGAAATTCATAAGGCGTTCGTCCGTTCGGGTTCGGTGGCATCCTCATCGGACGCGGTCTGCGTGCATTCCCACATGCGCACGCTTTTGATCATGTTGTCCTTCACCTGCAGGATTTCGGCGCAGTGGTAGGGCAGGCGCACGCACACCGGGCTTTCTGGAATGGTTTCGAGAAATTCGGTCAACAGGCCGTTGAGCGTCTTGGGGCCGTCGGTGGGCAGGTCCCAGTCCACCATGCGGTTGATGTCGCGGATCGGGGCGCTGCCGTCGATCAGGTAGCTGCCGTCGGGTTGCGGGTGGACGTCGGTGGTGGCTTCCATCATGTTGCTGGCGAAGCTGCTCATGATTTCCTCGAGGATGTCGCTCAGCGTCACCACGCCTTTCACTTCGCCGTACTCGTCCACCACGATGGCGATGCGCCGGTTGTATTTCTGGAAATTCACCAATTGGGTGGAGAGCGGCGTGCTGCCGGGCACGAAGTAGGCTTCCCGGGTGAGCTTGAGCAACTGCGCCTTGTCCGGCGGCGCCGTGCGCTGCATCAGCCCGCCTATCACGCGCATGTGCAGGATGCCCACGACGTTGTTGAGGTCCTGGTGGTACACCGGCAGCCGGGTGTGCCGGCTGTTGCTCAGGGTGGCCATGATGGTGTCGAGATCGTCCTCGATGTCGATGCCGGCCACTTCGTTGCGCGGCACCATCACGTCGCTGATCGTCACCCGGCTCAGATGCTGCAGCAGACCCAGCTCGCCAGCTTGCGCGCCGGCGCCGCTGCCCACCGCCTGCAGAGGCACGTTTTGATAGCCGCCGGGATGGGCGCGGTGCAGCCGGCGCGCCAGCGCCTGGCCACAGTGCCGCGCCAGCCACAGCAGGGGCTGCAGAATGCGCAACAGCCAATCCAGCGGCAGCGCGGCGCGATAGGCAATGGCTTCGGGATGGGCGCTTGCCAGGGTTCTGGGCAGCAGCTCGGCGAACAGGATGAGCGCCAGCCACAGCAGCAGCGCCGCCACCAGCGCGCCTGCCCCGCCCCACGCCTGCAGGCCGATGAGCGTGGCGAGCACGGCGGCGAGGATGCGCAGCAGCCAGTTGCCGAAGCGGATGGCGGCAAGCAATTGTTCCGGACGTTCCAGCAGGCGCTTGAGGCGCGCGGCGGCATGGTGACGGTGGCGGGCGTGATGCCGCAGGGTATTGCGGTTCAGCGCCAGCACGGCGCTTTGCGCCGCCGACAGGCACGCCGAGGCCAGTAACAGAAGCAACAGGCCGAAACCGCACAGCACTAGCGAATTGTGGTCCACGATCGGAATGGCAGCAGGAATGGTCAGGGGACTCGTCACGTCCGGTTCAGCAACAGTTCCAATACGAATTTGCTGCCGAAATAAGCCAGGATCAGCACGCCGAAACCAGCCAATGTCCACAACAGCGCAGTCTTGCCGCGCCAGCCCCGCTGGTGGCGTCCCCACAGCAGCATGCCGAATACGGCGGTGGACAGCAGGGTAAAGAATGTCTTGTGCACCAGGTGCTGCGCAAACATGTCGTCCATGAACAGAAAGCCGGTCAGGATCACCGCCAGCAGCACGATGAAGCCGCCCTGGATGATTTCGAACAGCAGGTTTTCCATGGTCTGCAGCGGCGGCAGGTGGCGCAGCACCGGCGTGTAGCGGTGCCGTTTCAGCTCGCGGTTGAGCCAGGCCACCACCACGGCCTGCACCGCCGCGATGGCGATCAGGCTGAAGCCGAGGATGCCGAGCACCACGTGCAGGGCCACGCCGCTGCTCAAATGGGTGATCGGGCGCGTGCTGCCGGGCAGGAACAGGGAGCAGAGAATGCTGATCACCGCCACCGGGAATACCACGATGAACAGGTTTTCCACCGGCCGGCGCAGGCTGCTGAGCATCACGATCAGCACCATGGCCCAGCTGAACAGGGTGGCGATCTTGAAAAAGCCGAAATCCAGGCCGAAATCGGTGTCGATCACCTGCACCACGTTGACGAGGTGCGTGGCCAGCGCCAGGAAGCCGAGCCACAGCAGCGGCGTTCGTCCAAGCGCAAGCGCGGCGCTCTCCACCTCATTGTCGCGGCTGAGCCTGCGACCCTGACTGAAAGTGCCGAGCGCGTAGAACAGAACGGCCGCGAGGCCGGAGACGAGTGCGATCATGCGCGGCAGTCTCTCACATCTGCCTGCGGCAATGAAGCGCCGCGACCGCACCGGTGGCGGGCTGTATAAGCCCGCGCCAATTCAGTAGAATCCGCCCTCCCAAGCCGCCCTTATCGGAACGCCAATGTTCGAAAGACTTACGGAAAACCTCAGCCAGACACTGCGCAGCCTCGCCGGCAAGGCCAAGCTCACCGAGGACAATATCCAGGACAGCCTGCGTGACGTGCGCCGTTCGCTCCTCGAAGCCGACGTGGCGCTGCCGGTGGTGCGCGATTTCATCGAACGCGTGAAGCTGCGCGCACTCGGTGCCGAAGTCAGCAGCAGCCTCACGCCCGCCCAGGCCTTCATCAAGATCGTGCAGGCCGAACTGCAGATCGTGATGGGCAGCGAGAACACCGGCCTGAACCTGCGCGCCACGCCGCCCGCGGTAATCCTGATGGCCGGCCTGCAGGGCGCGGGCAAGACCACCACCGTGGCCAAGCTGGCGCGGTACCTGAAGCTGCAGGAAAAGAAATCCGTGATGGTGGTGAGCGCCGACGTGTATCGTCCGGCCGCCATCAAACAGTTGGAAACCCTGGCGGCCGAAGTGGACGTGGCCTTTTTCCCAAGCGACGCGGGGCAACAGCCCGCCGCCATCGTGGAAGCCGCTTTGGCGGAGGCGCGCAAGCGCTTCGTCGACGTGCTGTTCATCGACACCGCCGGCCGCCTGGCCGTCGATACGCAGATGATGGACGAGATCAAGGCGCTGCACGCGCTGGCCAAGCCGGTGGAAACGCTGTTCGTGGTCGACGCCATGACCGGCCAGGACGCCGCGCTCACCGCACAGGCCTTCGACCAGGCATTGCCGCTGACCGGCGTGGTGCTCACCAAGGCCGATGGCGATGCACGCGGCGGCGCCGCGCTGTCGGTGCGCCACATTACCGGCAAGCCGATCAAGTTCCTCGGCATCGGCGAAAAGGTGGACGGGCTGGAACCGTTCTACCCCGACCGCATCGCCTCGCGCATCCTGGGCATGGGCGACGTGCTGTCGCTGATCGAGGATGTCGAGCGCAAGGTCGACAAGGAAAAGGCGCAGAAACTCGCCAGCAAGATCAAGAAGGGCGAACGTTTCGACCTGCAGGATTTCAAGGAACAGCTGGAGCAGATGCGCAATATGGGCGGCATCAGCAACCTGCTGGACAAGATGCCCGGGCTCGGCGGCGTGGCCAAGTCGGCGGCGAGCAC
>DATMFX010000113.1:0-8812 GCA_035555995.1 Hyphomicrobiales bacterium
GCCCCTGGATGGTCAAAAGGAACGACAGAGGCTTGCTTCAGACTTTAGTGTTACGCACGAGAATGTAGACGACAGGATCAACGAGCTATGTCTCTTTCAAGAGCGATGTCGTGCGTAACTCGATGCCCGAGATTCGCAGTCGCCTGGCCCAACATGCCTTCGGGGGGCGTTGATGGCCAGGGATGGCCGTCACCGAGCGCACAGGGATGTGCTTGTAGCGTCCCCCCGAAGGCATGTTGGGTCAGGCGACTGCAACAGACTGGGACCGGGCCAATTCCCCCTAAGCCATGAACTACAACGGCGCATCCGGATTGGCGAGTGAGCGCCACATGTGCGCCACCGGGCTGTTGTCGTTGCCGAGGCCTGCCTTGGGTTGTTTGAAATGGCGGCCCAACAGATCGTGGAACTTGTCCAGCGACACCACGGCATTGGGATCGAAAGCGTAAAGATCGCTTACGGTGACCTCGCGCGCCGCGTAATACCACTTGTGCGCCAGCGCCTCGTCCTTGGCGGCCACGATGTGCGGAGGCGGCACGTAGTCCACGCCGAACATCCGATGGTACAGGTCGGGGTAGAAATACCCGGCTTCCTCATCGGGATAAAAGCGCAGCGCCTGATGGTAGCGGATCGCCCAGCTGGTCACTTCCGGAACGTACGGTTCATAGAGCTGCGCCCCCCACCAGCCGTGATCCACCTTGATCAGTTCCTGCACCGTGTCGTGCAGCAGGCAGGCGAGCACCACTTCCTCCTCTGCGCCGCGTTCCAGCGCCTTGTTGGCGCTTTGCAGGCAATGATTGCCGGTGCGGGTAAAGCGTTTTTCGAAGAACTCCAATAGCGTGGGCGCGCTCGACATGGCGGGAAGCCGGCTCACGTTCTGCCCCGGCTGGGTGGCCACGAACAGCCCGCCGCCGCCACGGCGGTAGTGCCGGGTGGTGATCGCCGCGTCCACTTCGGCGGCGGTGGGAAAGGTGTCGCCGCTGCCGCCTCCACCGCTTTCCGCCTGTGCGTAAAGCCGATCCTCGAGATAGTGCTCCAGCGCATCGGCCCGGGCCTCGTGGCTCATCAGGCCCACGGCGGCGGCTCCGCCAAGGCTGGCGATGAATTCGCGTCGGTCGATCTTCAGCATGTCCCCTCCTGCGGGCGCCGTCATGGCAGCGCCTCGTATCGAATTGGACCGCCGCGGGGGCGGTGTGCAGGCATCATACGCCCATCGCGACGGTGTCTGTCCAGCCCCGGGGCGGAGTTTTCGCGGGTGAAGGGTAGCGGGCTTGTTCGGCTTCTGGACTCAGTGTTCCTGCTGGTGATGCTGCAGCAGCAGATCGTCGCCGAAATCGCCGCTCTTGCTGCGCCACACGGTATGCACGTGGTTGCCCTGGTTCTGGACCAGGTCGTACTCGAAGAAGAAATCCGGGCCTTCCAGCCGGTAATAGTGTGCCTGGCCTTCCTGCGTGCCGCCGAACCACACGAAGCGCAGGGCGTTGACGTCGATCTGGCTCAGGTAGGCGCGGGAGATTTCGGGACGATAGGAGGTGATGACCTCGTCGAGGATGCGCTGCACGCCATCCTTCTGCGCCGCGTTCAGGTCGCTGACGGCGATGCCCTGCGGTGGCAGCGCTTTCCAGTCGTCCCAGTTGGCGGGCGGGCGGTTGAGCGTGCCGGACAGGATGTCGAAGGGCGGATTGCCGTCGACAATGGCGTTGCCGCGCTGGGCGTCGCTCAGGCTGTTGATCAACGCCAGGCCCGCTTCGTGGTGGCCGCGCAAATTGCGGAAGCCGGCCAGGGTGCCGCTTTGCAGCTTGGCCGGCGAGGCGCCGAAGAAGGCGGGCGTTACGCTCAGTTCATCCGGGCTCACGGAAAAGTTGAGCGACAGGTGATGGCCTTCGAAGCGCCAGTCCCAGCGCTGGTCCAGGCTGGGTGCGCCGAAGATGGCCAGGGTGTAGTTTTCGGTGCCGCGCGGAAAGCCGGTGGTTTCGGTGTCGGCCAGCACCTTTTCCATCTGCATGATCTGGATGGCGGAAAGATAGCCCTTGCTGCTCAGCGCGGTATTGAGCAGATCGTGCACCAGCATACGCTGTTCGGCGGACATGAAATCCAGCGGCAGCCCTTTGCGCAGGTAAGGCCAGTAGACGTAGTCGGTACGCGCCGGATCGTCCGTCTGCAACTGGGCGAGCGCGTGGCGATCGTAGCCCACCGCGGTTTCGATGCCGTCCGGTCCGTTTGCCATGGTGGCCAGAAAGGCCTGGGCAATGCGCGTCATCTCCCGGTTCACGCCGGTGATTTCCGGCCCGGCGGCTTTATCGGCGTAGGCGCCGCAGCTGAGCAGCGCGGTCAGAAGCAGGCAGAGCGGTTTACGCATGGCGGAATCCTTTGACCCAGGGCAAGGCGTCGGTGGCGTTTGCTGCGCACAAGTGTACCCGAGCCGCGCAAAAATGGTAGGCTGGCGCCAGTTTACGTCGCTACGGGATTTATGCAGTGTTTCCGGGGAGGAACAGGTCATGACCGCTCGAGCGCCTGTGCTGTACCTGCCGCATGGCGGCGGCCCGATGCCGCTGACGGACGACCCCACGCATGCCGAACTGCGCGCCTTTCTGCAGCAGGTGCCGGAGCGTTTTCCGACGCCGCGCGCGGTTCTGTTGATCAGCGCGCACTGGGAAGCGCCGCGCGCCTCGGTGTATGACGATCCTGCCCCCGAACTGTTGTTCGACTACTACGGCTTTCCGCCGCCCACCTACCATTACCGCTATCCCGCGCCGGGGGAACCCGCCCTGGCGGATCGGGTGCAGGCGCTGTTGACCGACGCCGGCATCGAAGCCGCCACCGTGCAGGGGCGTGGTTTCGACCACGGCATGTTCGTGCCCATGATGCTGCTGTGGCCACAGGCCAACGTGCCCTGCGTGCAGCTGTCGCTGATTCGTGGCCTGGATCCGCAGGCGCATTTGGCACTTGGCCGCGCGCTTGGCGCCTTGCGCGACGACGGCGTGGCCATCGTTGGCTCTGGAATGAGCTTTCACAATCTCAAGGCGATCTTCGCCGGTGCGGTGCCGCAGCAGGTCGAAGCCAGCGACGCCTTCGACGGCTGGCTGGTGGAAACGGTTACCATGGCACTGTCGCCCGAGGAACAGCGCGCGCGGTTGGCGGACTGGGACACGGCGGCGCCGCACGCGCGCTTCTGCCATCCGCGCGAGGAACATCTGTTGCCGCTGCACGTCTGCGCCGGTGCCGCGGGTTTTGCCAATGCCGAGCTGATCTTCAATCGCCCGCTGATGGGACACCGGGTGAGCGGTTTCGGCTGGTTTTGAGAAACGCGGTAAACCCGGGAACGGGTGTTTGTGCCGAGCGGTCAGAAACGCAGGCTTTCAAGGGCCAGCAGCGTCTGGGCGGTCAGTTCGCGTATGGCCTGGCTGGCAAGCATGGCCGCGTCGCCGTCGCCGCTTTGGGCCTGCGCCTGCAGCAACTGGCACTGCTGCGCCAACGGCGAGGCGCCAAGCGCAAGCGCGATCGAACGCAGGCTGTGCGCTGCCTGGCCAAGCAGGCGTAGATCGCCACCGTTCGCCGCCTGTGTCATCTGCTCCACCAGGCGCGCGGCGTCTTCCTTGAAACTGTGGATCATGCCGCGCAGCAATTGATCGCCGCGTTCGGGCGCCATGGCGCGCAGGTCCATGATCACGCCCATGTCCACCAGGCTGGCGCTGTTGAACGGTTCCTTGCCGGGAATGCGCACCGGATCCACCAGCGCGCCGAGATGCGTGAGCCGCCACAGCACCGCGCCCATCTGCTGGAAATTGTAGGGTTTGGCGATGTAGTCGTTCATGCCGGCGGCAAGCGCCTTTTCGCGGTCGCCGTTGATGGCGTTGGCGGTAACCGCCACGATCGGGATCGGCGCCAGGCCCTCAAGGCGCTCGTATTCACGAATCAGCACCGTGGCGCGATAGCCGTCCATCACCGGCATCTGGCAGTCCATCATCACCACGTCGTAGTGGCGCCCCTTGCGCATTTCCAGCCCTTCCATGCCGTTGGCGGCCACATCCACCGTGCAATCCATCTTGCGCAGCATGGCCAGCGCCACCTGTTGGTTCACCGCGTTGTCCTCCACCAACAGCACCTGCTTGTGCAGCTTGAGCGAAGTGGGCGCGTTTTGCTTGGGATTGCTGTGTTGCCACTGTTCGCCCAGGGCCAGGGTCAGTTTGAGCGAGAACACCGCGCCCTTGCCGAGCTCGCTCTGCACCTTCACTTCGCCGCCCATCATCAGTGCCAGCCGTTTGCTGATCGCCAGACCAAGGCCGGAACCGCCGAACTGGCGCGTGGTGGAGGTATCTTCCTGGGTAAAAGGATCGAAGATGTGCGTGAGCTTGTCGGGATGGATGCCGATGCCGGTATCGCGCACCGCCAGCGTGACCAGCACGTCCTGTCCTTGCGGCTGGGTGTGCAGGGTAACCGTGATGGCGCCGGCGTTGGTGAACTTGATGGCGTTGCCGAGAAAGTTGATGAGTATCTGGCGGATCTTGCCGGTGTCGCCCACCAGCGTGCGCTGCAGCGGCCAGGGGTATTCGACGTGCAGCGCAAGCTGCTTGGCCTGCGCCTGTTCGCGGAACAGTTCCACCGTGTTCTGCACCAGGTCGCTCATGTTGAACTCGGTGGTGTCCAGCAGCATCTTGCCGGCCTCGATCTTGGAGTAGTCGAGGATGTCGTTGATCAGCCCGAGCAGTATCTCGCAGGAGGCGTGTGCGGTCTGGATGTAGTGGCGCTGCTCGCTCGAGAGCGGCGTGGCGGCAAGCAATTCCGCCATGCCGAGTATGCCGTTCATCGGCGTGCGGATTTCGTGACTCATCATGGCCAGGAATTCGCTCTTGGCCAGGTTGGCGCGCTCGGCCCGTTCCTTTTCGATGGTGGCGTTGGTCAAGGCTTCCTTCAGTGCCTGGTTGGTGTTGCGCACCGCCTGGGTACGTTCGGCGATGGTGGTTTCGAGATTGGCGCGGTGCTGTTCCAGGGCATCGTCGCGCAGCTTGATCTCGCGCAGCATATCGTTGAAACCCACGATCAGCTGGCCGATCTCGTCTTCGGTGGTCCGCGGCGCGCGCAGGCTGAAATCCTTGGTGATGCGGATGCGGTCCACCACCGCCTTGAACGCCAGCAGCGGTTCGGACACCAGCGCCTGCAGGCGCAGTATCGCCAGGTAGGCCAGGGCGCTGGCCAGCGACAGCACCAGGGCGGTGAGCAGCAGGATCACGCCGATCCGGTAGAACAGGCGGTCGAGATTGGCGTGCACCACCAGCGTGCCGATGAAACGCTCGCCGTCGCGGACCGGTGTCTGCACCACCAGGCGGTTGGCAATATAGCTGAACTCGTAGTTCGGCTGCGCGCCGGTGCCGGCCAGCGGCTGTGGCGGCAGTTCGCTGCGGGGAGCGCGGACCACATAACTGGCAAACAGGGTGCCGTCGGCGTCGAACAGCTGGATGCGGTCGATGCTGTCCACGCTGGCGGTCGCGGCGAAGGCCAGTTCGGCCGAGGCCGGATTGTCGAGCACCAGCGCGGTGGTGGCGTTGACGGCGAGCAGCTGCGCGATGGACTCGATGTTGCGGTACAGCGAATCGCGATAGTTGTAGATCTGGAAGGAGATGTAGGAAATCGACGCCAGCAGCAGGGTGATGAAGGTGACCAGCAGGCTGATGTAGACCAGCTTGAGCTTGATGGGCGCTTTGTTGAACAGCGTAGCGAAGCGGCTCATGGGCGCCGTTCCCGAGGCAGGACACGGGTGGGGCACGGCAAGGGGCGTACCGGACCGGTGGGGCTCATGGCTGTCGTGGCTGCGCTGCGCATGGTCGAGGATTCAGCAATGACTGATGGCATCCTGCCAGCATCGTGTCCTTCCGCGATGGCCCGCGCCGGCCGGAAGGCGCGGATTATGCCACAGTCGCGGCGATGGCAGGGCAGCGCCGCCACGGCTTTTGCGTGCTTGAGGCCTATGGGCGCAGCGCCGTGGCGCAGACCTCTTCCAGGTGGCTGTCGTTGAAGGACATGGTGCCGGCCTCGGCTTCCCGTATCTGGTTGCGGCCATGCTGCTTGGCATAGTACAGCGCCCGGTCGGCGCGGCCGAGCACGTCTTCCAGCGTATCGTTCTGCAGGAATTCGGTGACGCCGATGGAGGCCGTTACCTTGCTGATGGTCTTCTTGTTCATGGGGTTGATGATGCGTGCGGACTCGATGATGCGGCGTATGATCTCCGCCACCGCCATGGCGCCACGCACGTCGCTGTCGGCCAGCAGCACCACGAATTCCTCGCCGCCCATCCGCACCGCCAGATCCTTGCCCTTGATGTTGTGCTTGAGCACGTTGGCCACCGCCTGGATCACCTTGTCGCCGAACAGGTGCCCGAAGCTGTCGTTGATGTTCTTGAAATGGTCGATGTCGAGCATGAACAGGCTGTAGCGCCCACGTGGAATCGCGCCGCTGCGGTACATGTCGTCGCACTGGTCGAAAAACGCCTTGCGGTTGCACAGGCCCGTGAGGGTGTCGGTCTTGGCCTGCTGGCGCACCTCATGCAACTGGCGCTGCAGATCGGCGATCTCACTGCGCGACTGCTGCAGTTCCGTCAGCAGCTGGCGGTTGTTCTCGGTCATGGCATGGGCGGATTTGCCAAGTTCGTCCAGCAGTTCGCAGAACTCCGCCGGATTGGGGCGGGCGTTGACGCGGCGCTGGTACTGGTCGAGCGAAGCCGAAAAATCCGAGGTGCTGCCCACCGCGCCTTCCAGCGCCAGGCTCACGTTCTGCTGGATGCTGGAGATCGTATCGTGGGCCTTTTCCAGCTGGTTGAGGTCGCACTTGAGATCCACGTATTCGGCATAGAGCAGGTCGATGAGTTCCTGGTTCACTTCCAGGCCCGCCTCGATGTGCTCGTCCAGCCGGCTCTTGAGCATCTTGTTGCTGCCGCACACGTAGGCGTACCACACCGCGTAGTTGTGCGGGGTTACCGGAATGTCGTAGCGCGCCATCAGCGGCAGCGCCAGGCGCAGGTATTCCGCGGACTGCGACAGCGAAGGCTGGCTGTTGCTGAACTGATGCGGATCCATGTGGATGCTCATGCGTGTGTCCTCTTGGCGGGGAGGCCGGCGCCGTTCATGAGACGGTATCGGCGGGCGCCGCTGTATTGGGGGCGGGATCCTGGTACTGGGCGCGGATCGCCACGATGTCGTCGATACGGCGGTTGAATGCCGTCATGATCGCAGGGTCGAACTGCTTGGCGGTTTGCGCGTTCATGTAGGCGAGCGCCTGGTCCAGCTCCCACGGCTGCTTGTAGGGGCGCTGCGAGAGCAGCGCATCGAACACGTCGGCTGCCGCCACGATGCGGCAGGATAACGGGATCCGTTCGCCGGCAAGCTGGTGCGGATAGCCGGAGCCGTCCCATTTTTCGTGGTGATGCAGCGCGATCTCGCCGGCCAGGGTCAACAGCTCGGACTCCTCCGCCTGCAGTATCTGGTAGCCGAGCGTGGTGTGCGATTGCATGATGGCCCATTCCTCGGCGGTGAAGCGGCCCTGCTTGAGCAGGATGTGGTCGGGAATGGCGATCTTGCCCACGTCGTGCAACGGGCTGGCATGCAGTATCTGCTGCACATCGTTATCGCCGCAGCCAAGCTCGCGCGCCAGCAGCGCAGCGGTGTGGCTCATGCGCAGGATGTGGGCGCCGGTTTCGTGGTCGCGGTATTCGGCGGCGCGGCCCAGTTTCTGCATCACCAGCAGTTGCGTCTTGCGCAGCGCCTCGGTGCGTTGCTGCACCATCGCCTCGAGATCGTTCTTACGGTGTTCCAGCGCCTGGTGGGCATGTTCCAGCGCCAGCAGATTTTTCACCCGCGCGATCAGTTCCAGGCGGTTGAAGGGCTTGCTGATGAAATCCAGCACGCCGTTGTCGAAGGCTTTGACGCGGTATTCCGAGGCATTCTGCGCAGTCAGGAACGCCACCGGCGGCAGCGGCGTGTCGCTGTGTTGCTTGAGCGCCTGCAAAACGCCGAAACCGTCCAGGTGTGGCATGTTGATGTCGAGCAGGATCAGGTGGGGGCGCACCTGGCGGTAATGCTCCACCACCTGTTCCGGATGCTGGATGGAATGCACGGTCCTGAATCCTTCATTGCCCAGGATGCGCTCCACCAGTTTCAGGTTCACCGGCTCGTCGTCCACCACGAAGATCGGCGCCTGCATCAGCTCGCTGGAATAGAAGGCGGGGGAGGGCAGGTTCATGGGCATTCCCCGTCGGCGGCCGGATTGTCGAGCAGGGTCAGCAGGGTGGTCAGTTTGCAGTCGGGGGCAAGCGGCAGGCAGCGCGGCGCCAGCGCGGGCGGCGGGATGGTGGCGCCGGTACCGACCACCACCACGCGGCTGTGCTTCAGGCCCAGGCAGAGCTGGGGCTGCGCGGCAAGCGCCGGCAGTTGGTCCGGTGCCACGAACAGCAGGTCCGGCTGCGGATACAGCGGCCGGTCGGGCAGCGGCCAGGCGTAGCGGTACAGCGCCAGGTTGGGCCGCAGTTGCTTGAGTCCGTCGAGCAACGTCAGCAGGCGTTCGTCGCCGCCAAGCCAGCAGGCATGCACGGGCGGCGTGCAGGGTAGTTCGCTGAAGCCGTGGGCAGCCGCTGCGGAATCCTGCGCACCTTCGGCTTCGATCAGCGGAAATTCCAGCCAGAACACGCTGCCGCGTCCCGGCTCGCTGAACACGCCGATATCCCCCTGCATCAGCTTCACCAGACGGCGGGTGATCATCAGGCCGATGCCGGTGCCTTCGATGGTGCGGTCGTCCCCGCCCAGGCGCTCGAACGGCGAGAAGATCG
>DATMFX010000114.1:0-3314 GCA_035555995.1 Hyphomicrobiales bacterium
GCTACGAGTATCAATATCATCCGATTGTCCCTGGCAGCGCCCGCCGCTGCCTCTGCGCCAGCGGGCACCTGATTTCAACGATGGTCGCCGCAATACTATACCTGCACGCTATATTCAGCAAAATATAACGCGTGTCAGCGCGTTGGCGCGCCTGTACGGGATTTTGCGGCCAGGGGCGAGCTGTTCATGGCCCGGACGCCGGCCATCGCTCACCAATCCAGCGGCAGGTCGAACAGCAGGAACTCGGCATCCGAGTCCGCGTCCACCCTCATTTCAGACTCATCGGTTATTTTCGCGCCATCGCCGGCATGCAGGCTGTGGCCGTTGACGCTGAGTTCGCCCTGCACCACCTGTAGCCAGAGTCCCCTATCCGCGGTGACGGGATAGCTCAGCGTCCGCCCGCCATCGAGTTCGCCGAGATACAAGGTGACGTCCTGATGGATGCGCACCGCATGCTCACCCCCCTGCGGCGTGGCAATCGGCGTCAATTGGTTTGCGGTGCGCTGCGGATCCAGTTGCTTCTGTTCATAGCCCGGCGGCAGGCCGCCCTGCTCCGGCAATATCCAGATCTGCAGGAAGTGCACCGGCGCCTCCTGGGAATTGTTGAACTCGCTGTGCAGGATGCCTTTGCCGGCGCTCATGCGCTGGATGTCGCCGCGCCGAATCACCGATCCGGTGCCGGTGCTGTCCTTGTGCGCCAGTTCGCCGTCGACCACGTAGGACAGGATTTCCATGTCGCGGTGGCCGTGGGTGTCGAAACCGGCGCCGGGCTTCACGCGGTCCTCGTTGATCACGCGCAAGGGGCCAAACCCCATCTGGGCGGGATCGTAGTAATGTCCGAAGGAAAAGGTGTGGCTGGAGTCCAGCCAGCCCAGATTGGCCTTGCCTCTTTGCTGCGCTGCTCTGATCGTCACCATGGTGATTACCTCCTCAAGTTGGCTTGGTCCTCATCATAAATCGGTTTAATAAAGTGACAATATTCAACTAAATTGACATAGTGTCGCGTAAAAATTGACAATAACCCCCTATGGACAAATTCGCCGCCCTCAATGCCTTCGTCAATGTGGTGGAACACGGCAGCTTTGCCGCAGCCGCCAGGGCGCTTGGCACCTCGCGCGCCCAGATAAACCGACAGGTAATCAATCTTGAGGATGCGCTTGGCGTGGAGCTGCTACACCGCACCACCCGTTCAGTCACGCTGACCCCAATGGGTGAAAGCTATTACAAGCGCTGCAGCGCGCTGTTGCGGGAATTGCGCGACGCCGATCACGAAGTGCAGCAGGAGCAGGCGGAACCCCAGGGGGAAATCCGCATCAACGCGCCGCAGTCGTTCGGCGTGCGGCGGCTGGCGCCGGCGCTGGTGGAATTCCTGCGGCTCTATCCGAAGATTTCCATTCAATTGGCGTTGAGCGACCAGTTCGTCGATCCGCTGTCGGAAGGCATCGACGTGACGCTGCGTATTTCCGCGCGAAAGGAGCATCCTTCGCTCATCGCCCACGAAATCATCGAGGCGCGCCGGGTGCTTTGCGCCGCCCCGGCCTTTCTGGGCCAGCACGGCACGCCGCGGCACCCGATGGAGTTGGCCGGGTTTTCCTGCCTGCACTATGGCAACCTGCCCACCGGCAATGCCTGGCGGCTGGAGAAGGACGGGGAAAGCGTCGACGTGCGCGTCAACGGCCTGTTCTGCGCCAACAATGCCGACGTGCTGTGCGAGGCCGCCATCGCCGGCATGGGCATTGCGCTCCTGCCGCTGTTCATTGCCCACGACGCGCTGCGCGCCGGCGATCTTGTTACCGTGCTGGACGATTACCATGCGCCACGCATCTACCTGTCGCTGGTGTATGCACCAAGCCGGAACATGTCGACGAAGATCCGGCTGTTCGTCAAATTCATGCAACAGTGGTTTACGCTCAGCGATTTCTGAACGAATATTTGCCGGCTATTGCGGATCCCAGGGGTACAGCGACCGGGAAGTAATCCCGGCCGCGGATTGGTGATAGTCTGGCGCCGTACCGTCGCTACGGCTCATGATCTTTATGAACACTTCTTCTGAGAGGATGGAAACCCTATGTGGAACTGGTCGAAAACAACAGCGTTGCTGCTTATCGTGACGCCCCCCGCGCTCGCGCAAATCAATGCGGGAGAACAGGAACCCGCACCAAGCCTGCCCTTCAACGTCAGCCAGGTGGCTACCTTCGAATTGCCCTGGCGCATCGCCTTTCTGCCCGATGGGCAGATGCTGATCACAGAGAAGTCGGGTTCGGTGTGGCTGGTGAGCCAGGACGGCCAGAAGACCGAAGTCGCCAATGCGCCGGCGGTGGTCCACCAGGGCCAGGGGGGAATGCTGGGCATCTACCTGTCACCCAACTACGCCTCGGACAACGCCGTCTATCTCACCTATGCAGAACCGAACGAGGGCGGATCGAGCCTGGCGCTGGCACGCGCGGAATTGGCCCTTGGTAATGGAACGGCCAGCCTGGAAGGGCTGGAAGTGGTCTGGCACGACCCGGCCGGCGGCCAGGGCGGCCAGTTCGGCGGCGCGGTCGCCTTCTCGCCCGACAATCAGTACCTCTTCCTTACCGTAGGCGATCGCCAGCGCATGACGCCCGCCCAGAATCCCGACTCGCCGCTGGGCAAGATCCTGCGCCTGACCCTGGACGGCAAGCCCGCGCCCGGTAACCCCAACGCTGGTGCAACCGGCGCCCAGAGCCTGCCGATCATCGATCCGCCCAGCGATACGGAAGCGGCGAAGACCGCGCCGGTGCTGCGAACCTTTGCGTACACCGATTCCAACCTGACGCCGTCCGAAACATGGACCTCCGGTCACCGCACGCCTTACGGCCTGGCCTTCGATAGCGCGGGGCGTCTGTGGGAACTGGAACACGGCCCGCGCGGCGGCGACGAGTTGAACCTGATCGAACCTGGCAACAATTACGGCTGGCCGCTGGTTTCCTATTCGACCAACTATAACGGCGTCCCGATCGACAGCCCCGATACCCGGTCCGACCTGGCCAAGCCGGTGATCTATTGGAACCCGGTGATCGCCCCCGGCAACCTGCTGTTCTACGAGGGCGACATGTTCCCGCAGTGGCAGGGCTCCGGCTTCGCCTCCGGCCTGGGTAGCCAATCGCTCACCCGATTCACGCTCGACGGCAATGGCGGCGCGGAACCAGCCGAACGCTGGAGCATCGGCTTCCGCGTGCGCGACGTCGCGGCGGCACCCGACGGCGCAATCTGGATGCTGGGAGACGCCGACGGCGGGCTGTATCGCGTAACACCGAAATAATACCCGGTGATTTCCAACCCAGTCGTTC
>DATMFX010000115.1:0-2467 GCA_035555995.1 Hyphomicrobiales bacterium
GCCGACGCGCGCTCCCGCGCCCGCCATCGCGCCGAGCGCGCCTGTCGCGCCGACGGCAACGGCGCGCGACCACAGTCCGAGCGCGCCTGCCGCGTCCGCAGCAACGGCGCGCGACCACAGTATCGGGGACGCCAAGGTTCAGCCGGCGGCCAACCAGCTGACCATGAAAGCCATGGTCACGGACGTGTTGCTGGTGCTGGCCTGGGGCGCGATGATCCCCGGCCTGATGTGGTTGGGCGTTGCGGGCGGATTCTGATCGGCGGTCTGCGACCGCCGTGCGCCGTCAACTGGCGCCGAGCAAAATCACCCCCGCCAGGATCGACACGCAGCCGGCCAGCCGGCCGATGCCCACCTTTTCCCGAAGCAGGAACATGCCCGCCAGGGTGCCCAGCATCATGGACATTTCCCGGGCTGGCGCGACCAGGCTGAGCGGCGCGCCGTTGCGCAGCGCATACAGCACAAGGATGTACCCCAGCGGCGACAGAAATCCCACGGCCAGGGCCAGATGCCAGTGGCCGCGCATGGATTCCCATGAGTGCGCGGGGCGGCGCAGCATGTGCGGCGTCATCATCGCGGTGCGGGTCACACAGGTGAACCAGTCGAACAGCACCGGGCTGATCAGCAGCACTTTCACGCCGTAGGCGTCCACCACCGTGTACGCCGCAATGAACAAACCGATTACCACGCCCCAGCGCACGCCCACCCACGCCTGGGCCTGCTGGAAGATGGCAAGCCGTCCCTGGGTGGCGATGAGCAGCACCCCGGCCACCACGCACAACATGCCGGCGATGCCGGTGCTGGTGGCGGGCTCACCCAGCAGCAGGAAGGCGCCCGTGGTGGAAAGCAGGGGGCCGGTGCCCCGGGCAATCGGATACACCACCGACAGATCGGCCACCTGGTAGCCGCGCTGCAGGCACAGGCTGTAGCCTAGATGCAACAGGCTGGATGCCAGGATCGCCCCGACGACGGGCCAGGTCCACGTCATGCCGTCGTGCACCAGCACCCAGATTACCCACGGCGCATAGAGCACCGAGGCACAGAGGCCGTAGGCAAAGACGAAGGGCGCGCCCACCATGGCCGCGCGCTTGGCAATGAGGTTCCACGTGGCGTGGGCCATTGCCGCCAGGACGACCAATATCAGGGACGAGTACGACATGGGGGAACAGCGTCAGATGACGTGTTTGTTACAGGAAGATGGAAGGGTACCGCAAAGCTGGCTCGCGCCGCACATGTTACCCGAGGCGACTCGGAATTTTTGGTGTAGAATCATCGGTTTGCCAAATCTCATCCTCTGCTTGCGGCATGGCAACGCAACCCGAGCAAGCCGGAAATCCGCCTGTCGGATCTTCCTGAAAGCCGGTTGCAATGCGCGCGCATTTGGCTGGAATCGACCTGGATGCTGATATCGGATTCGATATCGTCGCCTGGGCCGCATGACAGCTACGCGTGAACAACATCGAACGGCAAAAGTCTTAGCCCGCAAAGGCATGATGATCTAGGAGTTCTCATGAACCTCATCGCTATCCTGGAACAGGAAGAAATTGCCCGTCTGACCGGCGGTCAAGCCAAGCCTGAATTTGCTCCTGGTGACACCGTCATCGTGAGCGTCAACGTCGTTGAAGGCACCCGCAAGCGCGTGCAGGCTTTCGAAGGCGTTGTGATCGCCAAGCGCAATCGCGGCCTGAACTCCGCGTTCACCGTGCGCAAGATTTCGTCGGGTGAAGCCGTGGAACGTACGTTCCAGCTCTACTCGCCGCAAATCGCCAGCATCGAAGTGAAGCGCCGCGGCGACGTGCGCCGCGCCAAGCTGTACTACCTGCGCTCGCGCTCGGGCAAGTCGGCTCGCATCAAGGAAAAGCTGGTCAGCAAGCAAGCCTCCGCGGCTTGATCGCTTATCGGTACACGGCCCTGCCAGTGTCGGACGTTCACGCCAATCCGCGTTTCCGTCCGGCACGGGTTTCCGGGTTAAAAAGGCACCTGCGAGGGTGCCTTTTTCTATTTTCTGAGCCGAATGTCTGATACCTCGTCTTCCGCGCGGCCTCGAAGGCCGCTGGCACGTCCCGGATTCGACCCGGCGACGCAGCCGTGGGTGGTGGCCAACGAATCGCTGCCTCCCGTGCCCACCAGTCTGCTCACGCCGGATTCGCTGCGGGGCACGCTGAGCCAGCCCTCCACGTGGACGCTGGAGCTTTCACGCGACAACGATCTGCGCTATCCCGGCCGCGAAGGCACGCCGGTGCCGGCCGCCGTGCTGATTCCGCTGGTGACGCGAGACGAGGGCGTACACATCATGCTGACGCAGCGCGCCGCGCACCTGCATGATCACGCCGGCCAGATCAGTTTTCCCGGCGGTCGCATCGAGACCAGCGACGCCACGCCCGTGGCGGCGGCGCTGCGCGAGGCGCAAGAGGAAACCGGCTTGCCGGCCAATCACGTGGAAGTCCTGGGCAGCATGCCCCCGTACCTG
>DATMFX010000116.1:0-4921 GCA_035555995.1 Hyphomicrobiales bacterium
TTTTCATATGGAATCATAGAGTTATGGTAACAATCAGACTTGCGCGCGGTGGTAGCAAGAAGAACCCGTATTACTACGTCACCGTGACGGATAAGCGCAACGCCAACACCGGCCGCTTTCTCGAGCGCGTGGGCTTCTACAACCCGACCGCCCGCGGTCAGGAAGAAAAGCTGCGCATCGACCTGGAGCGCGTGAAGTTCTGGCAGGGCCAGGGCGCGCAGACCAGCGAGCGCGTGACCTCCCTGCTGCAGCAGGCCGCGGTAGCCACGGTTTGATGTGCGGGGCACCGCGCCGGTTTTTTGGGTGCGGGGCCAGGCAACGGACAGGGCGATGAGCCACGAACCGGGGCAGGCGCTTGCCGCTACGCATCTGCGGATGGCGCGCATCGGCGCTCCCTGGGGCGTAAAAGGCTGGGTGCGGCTGGTTTCCTATACCGATCCGGTGGAAAACCTGCTGGATTATCGCCACTTTCTGCTGACCGGCGCACGCGCGGCGGGTGCACAGGCAGTGGCGTTGGAAATCGACGAGTACCGGCCGCAGGGCAAGGGCTTGGTCGGGCATATCCACGGCTGCGACGATCGCGATGCCTGCGGGCTTTATACCGGTGGCGAGCTGTGGATCGCGAAGACGGAGCTGCCCCCCCTGGAACAAGGGTATTACTGGCATCAGCTCGAAGGCTTGAGCGTGTTCACGCTCGATGGGCTGTTGTTCGGCAGGGTGCATCATCTGCTGGCCACCGGCGCCAACGACGTGCTGGTGGTGCGGGATGACGCGGGGCACGAGCGCCTCCTGCCCTACGTACCGCAGGTGGTGCGGGCCGTCGAACTCGAGGCCGCGCGCATCCTGGTGGATTGGCAGCCGGATTGGGAGTGACCGAATCGTTTCGGCGAGCGGGCAGCATGCAGCAACATGCAGGAGTGGGGCAGCATGCAAGAGTGGACAGTATGCAGATAGGCATCGTCACCCTGTTTCCGGGTATGTTCGGCGCCTTGACGGAATACGGCGTGACGCGCCGGGCGGTGCAGCAACAGCTGGTGCGCCTGCGGTATTACAACCCGCGCGACTATACGCACGACCGGCATCGCACGGTGGACGACAAGCCTTATGGCGGCGGCCCCGGCATGCTGATGAAAACCGGCCCGGTGGGGGCCGCCATCGATGCGGCCAGGGCGGGCCAGAACGGCGCGGGACAGGTGGTGTTTCTGAGCCCGCAGGGCCGGCCGCTCACCCAGGCGGTGGTGCAGGAACTGGCGCAGCGACCCGCACTGGTGTTGTTGTGCGGGCGTTACGAAGGCATTGACGAACGGGTGCTCGCCACCCGGGTGGATGTGGAATATTCGCTGGGCGATTTCGTGCTCAGCGGCGGCGAACTGGCCGCCATGGCGCTGGTGGATGCGCTGATACGCCTGCAGCCCGGCGCGCTTGGCGCGGAGGATTCGGCGAGCCAGGATTCGTTTGCGGATGGTCTGTTGGATCACCCGCACTATACGCGGCCCGAGGATTTTGCCGGGCAGCGGGTGCCGCCGGTATTGCTCAGCGGCGACCATGCGCGGATTGCGCGCTGGCGCCTGCAGCAGCGGCTTGGCGCCACCTGGCGCAAGCGCCCCGACCTGTTGGCGCGACGCGGCATGACCGCGGAAGAACAGGCCTTGCTCGACGCCTATGTCCAGGAGTGGCAGGCGAGCCAGGAGCAAGAGCAGTAGAACAGCAATGCAATGAACAACGGCGCCACGGCGCGCCCGCCCTCACAGGGCGCGGGCAGGCCGGACGCAAACGCATGACAACTTGTAGACGTGGAGCACCACAATGAGCGGCAGCAACAAAATCATCCAGCAGATCGAACAGGCACAGATGAAGACCAATGTGCCTGATTTCAGCCCCGGCGACACCGTGGTGGTCCAGGTACGCATCAAGGAGGGCGACCGCGAGCGCCTGCAGGCCTTCGAAGGCGTGGTAATCGGCAAGCGCAACCGCGGTCTGGGTTCGGCCTTCACCGTGCGCAAGATTTCCCACGGCGTTGGCGTGGAGCGTACCTTCCAGACCCACAGCCAGCAGGTGGACAGCATCACCCTGAAGCGTCGCGGCGACGTGCGCCAGGCCAAACTGTACTATCTGCGTGATCTCGCCGGCCGCGCTGCCCGCATCACCGAAAAGCTGGAAAAGAAATCCGACTGATCCCGCGCGCCGGGTTACCGGCGCCAGCCCGCACAATGGCCATGCCCGGCCATTGTGCGTTCGCTTGCCAGGGCGTGCGCCCTGCAATAGAGTGCGGGTACACGGTCCCACATCCGCATGATCCCCGAACCAGGGAGTTTCCTCATGGCTATATCGTTTCACCGTTTCCTGTTGCTGCCGCTGCTGTTGCTGTCGGGCACCGCGCTCATGGCCGATACCGGCGATAGCGCCGAAACCGCCGCGATCCGCGCGCTGTTGCTCAAGACCCAGCCGAACATCGAAGTGCGTGAAATCGCCAAGAGCCCCATCGAGGGACTGTACGAAGTGGGTATCCAGAACGGGCAGACCATCTACGTCAGCCGCGATGCCAAGTACCTGATCCCGGGCGACCTCTACAAGGCCGAAGCCGAAGGCCTCGTCAACCTGGGCGAAGGACACCGCAACGAACTGCGCCGCGACAAGATCGCCGCGTTGGATGAAAAGGACATGATCGTGTACGAGGCCAAGGGCGAGCGCAAGGCCACCATCACCGTGTTCACCGACGTGGACTGCCCCTATTGCCGCAAGCTGCACGGCGAAGTGGCCGAGCTCAACGCCATGGGCATTGCCGTGCGCTATCTCGGCTTCCCCCGCACCGGGCTCAACACCGAGACCTATCACAAAATGGTGTCCACCTGGTGTGCCGACGATCCCAAGGCCATGATGACCAGCGCCAAACGCGGCGCCGACATCCCCGCGGCCGACTGCCCCAACAAGATCGCCGAGCAATACCGATTGGGACGCGAAGTGGGCGTTACCGGCACCCCCGCGCTGGTGCTGGAAGACGGCACCATGCTGCCTGGCTATGTGCCCGCGCAGACTTTGGCGGAAGCCATTCTTCCCTAGGGAAACACTGCATCATCCCGTAGCAGCGCATCTCCCCCGCAAGGCCGCCTGCGCGCTATAATGCGCGACTTTTCACTTGGCGGTCGCACCGCCCCCTGCGGAGTTTTCCCTTGAGCGCAATCAGCAGTCACGATCCGGTCCGCATCGGTATTTGCGGTCTCGGCACCGTCGGATATGGCAGCTTCACCCTGTTGCAGAACAATCGCGAAGACCTGGCGCGCCGCGTCGGCCGCGATCTGGTGGTGACGCACGTCGCCTCGCGCCGTCTGCGCCAGGGACAGGACGTTGGCACCACCCGTTTCAGCACCGACGTGTTCGCGGTGGTGGACGATCCGAACGTCGACATCGTGCTGGAACTGCTCGGCGGCATCGACACGGCGCTGGAGCTGGTATTGCGCGCCATCGCCAACGGCAAGCACGTGGTCACAGCCAACAAGGCGCTTATCGCGCAGCACGGCAACCAGATCTTCGCCGCCGCCACCGAGCGCAACGTGCTGGTGGTGTACGAGGCCGCCGTGGCTGGTGGCGTGCCCATCATCAAGGCCATCCGCGAAGGCCTGGCCGGCAACAGCATCCAATGGGTGGCAGGCATCATCAACGGTACCGGCAACTTCATCCTTACCGAAATGCGCGAAAAGAACCGTGCTTTCGCCGATGTATTGCAGGAAGCACAGGCGCTTGGTTATGCCGAAGCCGATCCCACGTTCGACATCGAAGGCATCGATGCCGCGCACAAGCTCACCATCCTGGCCTCGATCGCGTTCGGCGTGCCGCTGCAGTTCAGCCTTACGTATACCGAAGGCATCAGCAAGCTGACCCAGCAGGACATCCGCTACGCCGACGAACTCGGCTACCGCATCAAGCACCTGGGCATCAGCCGCCGCACGCCGCAGGGCATCGAACTGCGCGTGCATCCGACCTTCATCGACGAGGACAGCCTGATGGCCAACGTCAACGGCGTGATGAATGCGGTGATGGTCAATGGCGATGCCGTGGGTTCCACGCTGTATTACGGTGCCGGCGCGGGTGCCGCGCCCACTGCTTCGGCGGTGGTGGCGGACATCGTGGACGTGGTGAGGGTGATTTCCAGCCCGCAGAGCAGCGTACCCGCGCTGGCGTTCCACGACGATCACCTGTCCGACCTGCCGATACTGCCGATGGAAGAGGTGCAAAGCGCGTACTATCTGCGCATCACCGCGCTCGACCAGGTGGGCGTGTTGTCGGACATCACGGAAATCCTCGGCGATTGCGCCATCAACATCGAAGCCATCATCCAGAAGGAACCGCGCGGGGTGGACGCCGCCAGCAAGCGCGTACCGGTGATCATCCTCACCCATGAAGTACGCGAAAAAGTGATGAACGACGCCATCGCCAAGATCGAGGCGCTTGCCACCGTGGCCGACAAGGTCATGCGCATCCGCGTGATGCGGCTCGACGCCTGAGCGAAACCACAGGAGACAACCCGTGAACTACATCAGCACCCGTGGCAACAGCCCAAGCGTCGGCTTCGAACAAGCCGTGTTGACCGGCCTCGCGCCCGACGGCGGCCTCTACATTCCGCAGACGCTGCCCCAGGTAAGCCCTGAACAGCTCCGCGCCTGGGCCGCGCTTTCCTACCAGGAACTCGCATTCGAAGTGATCAAGCCCTTCGTGGCCGGCGCAGTGCCGGACGCTGAATTGAAGGCGATGATCGACGCCAGCTATGCGGATTTTTCCGATCCCAGGATCGCGCCGCTGGTACATCTGTACGACAACCAGTACGTGCTGGAGCTGTACTGCGGCCCCACGCTCGCGTTCAAGGATTTCGCGCTGCAGCTGTTGGGACGTTTGCTCGACTATTTCCTGTCGCGCCGCGGCCAGC
>DATMFX010000117.1:0-2598 GCA_035555995.1 Hyphomicrobiales bacterium
CCCAGTGGATGAGAACCGGAGGCTTCCGGTTCTCATCCGCTTTTTACTCCCTTCCTTTTTCCCCATCTCCTAATCGTCGTCTTCATCATCCCCGGTGGCCATGTCGATCGCGGCACCGGTAACCTTTATCGGTACCTTGACCGCGGTAGTCACCACGGCCGCCGTGGCGCCCACCGCCGCGCCTGCTATCGTGGCCGCCACGCAACCCTGCAGCAAGACGCAAACCAGAACCAGGCCCGGTATCAACAGGCGGCGGGCAGCCTGATCAAAAAGCGCAACGGGCCATCGGATGGTGCGAGCGCGCTCAGTTCTCCGCCCAGGGCCGTGAGTTGTTGGCGCGCCTGATAGAGTCCTATACCGCGCCCGCTGCCGTGCTCGCTCCAGAAGGGTTCGAACAAACGTTCGGGCCGGGGAAAGGGTGGACCGTGCAGGTCTTCGATGCTGATGCATACCTGATCGTTCTCTTGGGTGATGTGCATATCCAGCTGCACGGGACGCGCGGGATGGCGCCGTGCCAGCTGGGAGTAATTGCTGAGCAGATTGTCGATGACGCCAAGCAGCAGTTCCTTTTCCAGGGCCAGCTGTGCCGAGCCGCTGATCGTGGCCGGCAAATCGTACAGCGCGGCGGTTTGCTGCAACAGTTCTTCCAGGCGCAGCGTTGGCTTGGATCGTTCGATGGCACCATTGCGTGGCCAGGTGGGTTTGTCGCTGAGCGCGCGCAGCATGTGTTCGGCACGCTCGCGCAGCGCCGGAACGGTTTCGCGCAGATCCTGCAGCAGGCCGTCCTGGCGCTGTGGTGCGTCGTCCTGTAGTTGCTCCGCGCTCAGCGTCAACAGCTGCACCATGTTCTTCACGTCGTGCTTGAGGAACACCGTCATCTTGGCGGTCTGCTCGAAGGCGCCCTGGATGGTGCCGATCTTGATCCATACGTTCATCTGCACCAGCAGAAAGAAGTTTTCCGCCTGGGCATCGCTGAAGTAGCGCTGTTCCCATAAGGGCCGGTCGCGCAGCAGATGGATGGTCAGCGCGATCTCCTGCACCTTGAAGCGCTTCTCGATCGCTTGCTGCGTCTTGCCGCCATCGCTGCCGTAGGTGCCGTTCACGGTGGTGCCGAACCAGTCCAGTTCCCAGTGCAGCCCGCTGAAGCCGCTGCGCTTGAGCAGTGGCCAGCAGCGGTCGAGAAAATTGGGCAGGTCGTAGCCGAGCTGCTCGTTGAGCTGGATGAGTTCGCGCGTCAGGTTCTGCTGCTTGCGGTATTGATGCAGCAGCCAGCCGGCCGCCACCAGAATGGAGCTGCCGATGATGATCAGGTAGGGATAGAGGTCAGTTGTCGTCACGCGATATCTGGAACTTTTTCATGAAGTAATACAGGCTTTCACGTTTGATGCCGAGTCGCTCGGCGCTCTTGTACACATTGAAGCCGGTGGCGCGCAGCACCTGGCGCACCAGTTTTTCCTCGGCATCCTCGCGCACGGCTTTCAGGCCATCGGTGTAGCGCGCATTGAGCTGCAGCCGTGCCAGGCCGTTTGCCATCAGCGTACGCTCCTTGCGATGGAACAATTCCGCGCGCTGCACCGCGCGCAGTATGTCGTCGGTGCTGGCCGGCTTGCTGAGAAAGTCGAAAGCGCCTTCGCGGATGGCCTCCAGCGCCGCGCTTTCCTCATCCTGGCCGGTGAGCACGATGGTTTTCACCTGCGGAAATTCATCGCTGATCGCCCGGATCAACGCCAGCCCTTCGAGCGTGGTATGCGCAAGCGGCGGCAGGCCGAGATCGACGATGGCCACGCAGACCAGCGCCTGTTCACGCAGCGTTTTCAACGCCGTGCCGCGCGAGGACGATTCGAGCACCGCATAACCCTGCGCCCGCAAGGTGCTGCGCAAGAGGCGCCGCAGTACCGCATCGTCTTCGGACAGCAGTACCAGGGGCGGACTGCTGAGCGCGGCCTCGGGGTTTTCCGGCAGGGCAAACTCGGATTGGGTCATGGCAGTTTTCCGGCGCTGATCATGCGGCTGAAAAGCAGGTAGGGGGAGAGCCAGACCAGTTGGTCGTCGAATGTGATTTCGTTGTAGTCGCGGGAGATGAAGTCGGCGTCGGTGACGGATAGAAGACCAGCATTGACCTGTTCGTCGCTTGAGCTTGTATCGACGATTGACCAGTTCGCTCCCATGGATAACACCACGGCTGGTGCAGTGCTGCTGAGTTCTGTCCCACAGGCGATATCTTGACAGACGCTCATGCCGTTCGGTACGGCGGGATATAGAGCTTTCAGTACATCTTTATCCACGTAACCCTGCGCCACGGCATAGCGTAGAGGGTTTCGCCATGGGTCGAGCAATAGCCCTGCTGCGTTGGTGGTACCGCTCAGTCCCAGTGTGGCGGCGGGAACGTAGCCGCGATACGGTGGAAAGCCAGAAATTTCATTACCGTCACTATCCACAGGCAAGGGTAACTGGCCGGTAACCTGCCCATAGGCATAAAGCGCCTCTTCCACCTGCTGTAGCTGCGCACGTGCACCGGCGCGTCGGCTGTTCTCCACACTCTGACTCACCGCCACCAGTACACCCCCCATCAGCACACCCAGTATCGCCAGCACGATG
>DATMFX010000118.1:0-3915 GCA_035555995.1 Hyphomicrobiales bacterium
GGGTGGACAGCGCGCGCGCCGCGCAGAAGCCGCCGAGTCCGACCGGCGAAGTGGCCATTTCCGCCCCGCCCACCACCATGGCGTCGGCATCGCCGTAAGCGATCATGCGCGCGGCCAGACCGATGTTGTGCGTGCCCGTGGTGCAGGCGGTGGTGATGGCCACGTTGGGGCCCTGGAAGCCAAACTGGATCGACAGGGTGCCGGCGATCATGTTGATGATGGAACCGGGCACGAAGAACGGCGAAATCTTGCGCGGCCCGCTGCTGTCGATCACGTGCACCGTATTTTCGATGGAGGTGATGCCGCCGATGCCGGAGCCGGCGGCCACGCCGATGCGCAGCGGATCGTAGCCGGCTTCCTGCAGCCCGGCATCGCGCACGGCCTGCATGCCGGCGGCCACGCCATAGTGCAGGAAGGCGTCGATGCGGCGCGCTTCCTTGGGTTCCATGTAGTCGGTGATATCGAAATCGCGGACCGATCCCCCGAAGCGGGTGCTGTAGGCGCTGACATCGAAATGTTCGAGTGGTGCAATGCCGCTTTTACCAGCACACAGGCCTTCCCAGGTTTGCGCCACGGTGTTGCCCAGCGGGGTAATGGCGCCCATGCCGGTAATTACGACTCTTCTTCGGGACAAGTTTTTACCTCCCACTACAAGGTCCAGGATGTTCCTACACAGCCAATAAAAAAGCTACTCGGGACCAGGTCCGGAGTAGCTCTAGGCGGGGCGCGGACGGCAGTCAGGCTGGCCTGTCGCGCCCACGGGATCCGGCAGGGTTCACCACAGGAGCGGTTCCGCCTGAATCTTCATCAAAGGTGCTGGTTGATGTAGTCGATGGCCAGCTGAACGGTGGTGATCTTTTCGGCTTCTTCGTCGGGAATCTCGGTTTCGAACTCTTCTTCCAGCGCCATGACCAGCTCTACGGTATCGAGCGAGTCTGCGCCGAGATCTTCCACGAAGGCAGCTGCGTTTTTGACTTCTTCTTCTTTGACGCCGAGCTGCTCAGCGACAATCTTCTTCACTCGTTCTTCAATGCTACTCATAGCTTCAAGGGCTCCTGTGTTGAGGAAAAGGGGTTCCTGTCGAACTGCTTGTCGGAAACTAACTGGGTACCGTGCGCAATCCCCGCAACAGGGTTGCCCGGCTGTGATGGGGGCGGATTATGCCATATACATTCCACCGTTTGCATGGATAGTTTCACCGGTAATATAGGCCGCCTCCTGCGATGCGAGAAAGCCCGCAACGGCGGCGATTTCCTGCGCCTGGCCATAACGGCCCAGCGGAATCCGGCTCAAGAGCGCCTGCGCCTGCTCGGCGGGCAGGTCGCGCGTCATATCGGTGTCGATGAAGCCCGGTGCGATGCAGTTGACGGTGATGCCGCGCGAGCCCACTTCGATGGCCAGCGCGCGCGAATAGCCTTCAACAGCCGCCTTGGAAGCCGCGTAGTTCACCTGCCCCGGATTGCCGCTGGACCCCACCACCGAACTGATGCTGACGATGCGCCCCCAGCGGGCCTTCATCATGCCGCGCAGCAGGCTGCGGGTCATGCGGAACACCGATGACAGGTTGGTGTCGATCACCGCCTGCCATTCCTCATCCTTCATGCGCATCAACAGGTTGTCGCGGGTGATGCCGGCATTGTTCACCAGAATCTCCACCGTGCCGAGGCTATCCTGCACCTCTTTGCAGACCGCCGCCACGGATTCTTCCGACGCCACGTCCAGCACGATGCCTCGGCCCTGGTAGCCGGCTTCCTTCAGGTAGGCGTCGATGCGTTCGGCGCCGGCCGCACTGGTGGCCGTACCCACTACGACAGCGCCGCGGCGGCCAAGTTCCAGGGCAATGGCCTGGCCGATGCCGCGGGTGGCGCCGGTGACGAGAGCCAGTTTGTTGGCGATGCTCATGTATCCTCCAGGGGAACGGCGAAGCTCAGGCGGCCGGCGCCAGAGCGGCTTCGAGACTGGCGGGATCGTTGACCGAGCCCACGTTCATGTCGGGTTGAATGCGTTTGTTGAAGCCCGCCAGCACCTTGCCGGGGCCAAGTTCCAGCGCGCGCGTGATGCCGCGCGCGGCCAAGGCGTTGACCGTGTCCACCCAGCGTACCGGGCCGTGAATCTGATCCACCAGCTTCTGGCGGATCGCGGCGGGATCGCTGCAGGGTTCGATGCCGACGTTGTGCAGCACCGGAATGAGCGGAGATTTGACCACCACCTGCTCCAGCACCTCGGCGAAGCGTAGCGCGGCCGGTTGCATCAGGGGCGAATGGAACGGTGCGCTGACGGGCAGCGGCAAAGCGCGCTTGGCGCCCGCGGCTTTGCAGGCGTCGATGGCACGCGCCACGGCGGCGGCATGTCCGGCGATCACCACCTGCCCGGGGGAGTTGAAATTGACGGCGGCCACCACTTCATCGCCGGCGGCGCTCTGGCAAGCGGCGATCACTGCGGCGTCGTCGAGGCCAATGATGGCCGCCATGGCGCCCTCACCCACCGGCACGGCGCTCTGCATGAATTTGCCCCGCTGTTCGACCAGCGACACGGCATCGCTGAATTCCAGCACGCCCGCCGCCACCAGCGCGGAATATTCGCCCAGGCTATGGCCGGCCATCAGCGCGGGCTGCTGGCCCTCGCGCGCCAGCCAGACGCGCCACAATGCCACCGAGGCACTGAGGATGAGCGGTTGGGTGATGTGGGTCAGCGCCAGTTCCTCGGCGGGACCCTGCTGCGCCAGCTGCCACAGGTCGTAGCCCAGCCTAGTGGACGCTTCAGCGAACGTGGCCTGCACTTGGGGGAATTGGCCGGCAAGTTCCGCCAACATGCCGACATGCTGGGAACCCTGGCCTGGGAAGATCATGGCGAGCGAGCCTGATGCCATCATGGATGCCTTTATCACTCCTGGCGCACAACGTGCTGATTTGCCGTTATCCGGAAAACAAAAAACAGCCCCTGAGAGCTGTTTTCTGTGAATTGTGTCTCTCGTCAATCAGAGACACAAGGATAACTCAGTCCTTGTTGAGCTGCACCACCTGGCGGCCGCGATAGAAACCATCGGCGGTCATGTGGTGACGACGATGACGTTCACCGGTTTCGCTGTCGGTGGAAAGCGTGGGACCGGTCAGGGCATCGTGGGAGCGGCGCATGTCGCGCTTGGAGCGGGTCTTGCGGTTCTGTTGTACTGCCATGGGGCGTCTCCTGTCAGGCGTATCCTGCCATCGGTTCGGTTAAATTCGGTTCAGTGCGAGTCGTTCTCGCGTTTCAAGCTGGCCAGCACGGCAAACGGATTGCTGCGCTCCTGCGACTCCTCCTGCTTGCGCTGATAGGCGTTGAGTGTCTCGCTGCAATCGCTTGCGGGGTGCATGGGCACCAGCGGCAGGCTCAGCAGCAATTCGTCCTCGATCACCGCCAGGACGTCCAAGCCCCGTTCGGAATCCACCACCAGCGCATCGAGCGCGTCTTCTTCGTCCGGCAGCGCCTGCAACTCCGCCTCGCTGTCGAACACCAGCAAATCCAGTTCGCATTCAAGCGCCAACGGCAGCGGCTCCATGCAGCGCTGGCACCGCAGCCGCACTTCCACGCGCAGGGTACCGCTCAAATGCTGCCGCTCTTCCTCGTCATGGCCAAAATGCAGCGCCACCGCCACCTGCCCTTCGCTATCGAGCAAATGTTCGGTAAAACGCGGCAGTCTGCCAAGCGGCAAGGACGCGACGATCGACCCGTTTCTAGCGAACAGCCTGACGGCATCGAGGTGTTCTGGAAAGGGGTCCGACGACATGGGCGCGCATCTTAGAGCGCGGGCCTGCCGTTGTCAAAAGGATTTTCCAGTACGAACGGCGGAACTGCTTGATTTATTTCCACTTTACCAGCCGGCGGCAACGCGGCCGCTCAGCGCTCCACGCCGGGCAGCAACGGCACGAAACTGAC
>DATMFX010000119.1:0-9714 GCA_035555995.1 Hyphomicrobiales bacterium
CAGCCAGTCCAGAAACACCAGTAGGCGCCCGTGCTGTTCCTCGCTCAGGCCCATACGCCATGCGCAACGGTAGAAACGCAGCAGGTTGTCCACGCGATGCTTGCTCTGGCGCCCTTCCCGCTTGGCGGTAAGCTGTGCGGCCACGATCAAAGCAAAGGGATTGGCGCTTTGCAGCAACTCTTCCCAACGCGCCTCGTAATCCAGCAGCTTGACGCTATGGAAATCGAGACGAAGCCCCTTGCCCTTGATGCGCTCCTCGAACTGCGTGGGGCGGAATTTGGGATTGGTGTCGGCCAATACCGCAAGATCGATGATTGGCTTATCGAAATGATCGCGCAGGCGAGTGTGATAGAGATACATCCGCTTGGCGAAGTGCCGGTCTGGGTGGCCTTGCACTTCCACATGAATCAACAGAGTCTGGGAAGTGCCACCATGAAAAGTCACTTCGGCAAGCTTGTCGACTTCCCGCCGGCCCATACGGCTGTCGGGCCTGAGCTTTTGCAGTTCCTTGTCGAGGAAGCGGACGGGCCGCGTCCAATCCACGCTTTGGTGGATCTCAGGAAAAAGCAGTTGCAGGAAAGGGTCGAAGAATTCTTCCAGCGCCCCTTTCCAGGGGCTGTCGTGGTCTTCCATGACCGGGGCTCCATGCCTGTAGCGGATGCTCCACTATAATCGAATGGCATTGCCCCAACCCGAACATTTCAATAAAGGGGCGGCGGTGCAGCAGCGCAGTCAGCTGCATGCTGTTACCAGGCCCGGTGTATCGCCTGCTACCCATGAACTACCATGTACCCGGCAATGACGACCAACAGAATAGCCACGAACTGCCGAAACATTTTCCGATCCATGCGCTCAATGATTCGCTTGGCCGACCAGGTCCCAAGAATCATCGCGCCACCCATCAGCACCGCCAGCAACCACAAGTCGCAACTGAGGACAATGTATTGCTGATAGACCACTGTCTTCACCCCATGCATCACAAGCGCTGTCGTCGCTTCGCTGGCAATGTAGGCAACCGGGGGTAAGCCGAGCGAAAAGAAGATGGCGGCACCAAGGGGCCCTGCGCTGCCCACCAACCCAGACAGGAATCCGACGACCGCTCCGCCTGCCACCAACAAAATGGCACCACCCTTGAGTTTCAATACGCCGAAATACTGCAGCGCAACGAACAGCAGGATGGCGACACCAAGCGCGCGTGTAACTACATCATTCGGTAACTGGACGAACGACAAGGCACCCAGGACACTGAGAGGAATCGCCCCGGCCAGAAACAGCACGACCGGCTTCCAATGAATCTCCGAGAAACCGAAACCGACCCTTGAGAGATTGCCGATTAGCTGGGCGATAGTCAGTAGTGGAACAGCATGCGTCGCGCCAACGGTGGCGACGAGCAGCGGCAGCAGCAGGAGCGCACCACCAAACCCCGCAGCACCTGAAATTGCGGCGGCGGCGAATGCTGCGACAAAGAGCATGAGGAGTTCGAGCATATGGCTCCGTGGGGCTGAGCAGGCCATGATGCCTCAGTATTCCAATATCTATTACCGGGCGGCATCATAAATTTTCTGGCGTGAAAGCTACTTGCTACGCCATTGCTTTTCCATACCTTCGTAACGATCAGTTGTACTTACCCATAATGGAAGGCCGTAGGCTCCAAATATTCCCAGGAAGACCAAGCGTGCTAACCATAACGATGCTTGCAGCGTAGTGTAGATGACGACCAGCTTGTCTATGCGCTCCTGATTAAGAGTTTCACAAATAAAAAGGGCTGATATCGCTATCAGCCCTTTGAAATCTCGCCTTCCTACTTACAAAGCTTAGTCCGTTTCGAGATCCGTGGTACCACTCTCGATCACACCAGTGGCAACAGTGTAGGTAAAGTTCGGGATAGTGTGAACTGCAGTCGAAGTACCCGTCTTGTACTGGCCAACATAGTAATAGGTGCAGGCAGTGGGAGTCGCAGCAGCATCGGGCATGGTAACTACATCTACGCCAGTGGAGGCGCCTTCAATAGCCGTCTCGGCCGAAGCATTGTAGGCAGCGCCGGCGATAACCGGGAGCCCGCCTGCCTGCATCAGATTTTCATAGATCGCGACACAATCTACTTCGTCGGTAAGCACGTTGGTTGCGGCCACCTTAGTCACCGGATAACCAGCCGTGTTAGGACGCAAACCGCCAAACTCCGAAATACCATCGGTTTTCTGCCCCGTTGCCACCCACTGCGCGCGGTACAGTGCCACACCTGTCTGCATACCGCCTTGCAAGCCATCTGCCACGGCCTGATGCGCCTCATTCGTCACATCCATAAACCGCGGCAGCGCGGTAGCAGTCAGAATGCCGAGCAGCAAAATCACGACCACCAGCTCGATGATGGTAAAACCTTGTTGGTTGTTACGACGTTTCATTTGAGTTTCCTCGATTTTGTTTGAGAGCTATCTCGTGCCCGACCGTTGAATGGATTTGCGGTGAAAGGTTCGGGAAATTTTCCCGGCGCACATCCTCTCATCAGCGAGCTTGGTGCGAATTTTAGGCAGCGCCCTGAAGAAAGCATCGGAAAAATTCCCGCGTTACATCGAAAGTTGTAGCCCACTCGGAATTTTTCGCTGCTCGCCACTCACCAAAAGCATCAAAACCTGAAAACGCCCCTATTTATCGCAGCAAATCGCCCGGAGAGCGTCGCCTGCCGCCCCAGCCGTGACTGTGTCTCGACAGCAAAAATCGAATGGAAAGAGAACGACTAGTCGATAAGGATTAGTGGAAAGCACTGTGTCCAAAGATGCGCCTGTAACTCCGGCCCATTGCCGAACGCATCCTCGAGGCGATTTACAACCCGGATGTTCACTCCAACAACCTCCCCTGCTCCGACCGCCTTTCCCAGCTATAGGGATACACCGGTGCCAGCACCAAGCCGGCCCAGGCGCCATCGCGGCGGTTGTCTTCGATTTGGCGTACGGTCAGGCCGATGCCGGTGCGTTCGCGCAGGGAGGCTTCGGTGAGGTAGTTGTTCATGAGTTTGAAGCGTAGCTGGCCCAGGTGTACCGGCGTGCCGGCGACGGTGACCAGGACGTCGTCGATGCTTGGGCCGCCCACCACGTACACCAGTTCGCCGGTGGCGCGCTCGAAGTACCAGGAATTGCGCAAGCGCACGGCGTCGGTGACGAAATCGAGTTCGCCACGGTAATTGGCGGGCACTTCGGTGAGCAGGTAGCTGGGGTTGGTGCCTTCCAGTGTCGCGGTGGCATCCGGCCCGCTGCTGGAGGCGGACATCATCTGGAAATTGATAGCGGTTTTGAACTGCTGCAAGCCGGCATAGAAGTTGGCGCGCTCGGCGGCGGCGGGCAGTTCATTGAGGCGCGTTTCCGCCACCATGTACAGGATGACGATGGCGCAGATCACCACCACCATTTCGAACAGGGTGAAGCCCCGCTGGCCGCGTCCGCAATGGGGGCGAGCGCCGCGACATTGCCATGCAGCGCGTTGCCCGTGACGCCTGGAGTCAGCGGGCGGCACGGGCAAGATCCCATATCGGCAGGAACACGCCCAATGCCAGGACGAGCACCAGGCCGGCGATAAAGATGATGAGGATCGGCTCGATGGAGGCGCTCAGCCGCTTGAGGTCGTATTCCACCTCGGCGTCGTAGAAGTCGGCCACTTCGTCAAGCATGTCGTCCACGTTGCCGCCTTCCTCGCCCACCGCGATCATCTGCAATACCAGCGGCGAGAACATGCCGGTTTTGCTGGCGGTGACATACAGCGACTCGCCGTGGGAAACGCCGTCGCGCATCTTCAATACGTTGTGGCCGATGAACTTGTTGCCCACCGCGCGCGCCACCACGCCAAGCGCCTGCACCAGCGGCACGCCGGCGCGCAGCATCATGGCGAAGGTGCGGGAAAAGCGCGACAGCGCGATGCGTTCGAACAAACCGCCCACCAGCACAAACCCCAGCTTGCGCCGATCCCAGGCGAGACGCCCGTGCGAGGTGGCGATCCAGCGCAGGAACAAGGCGATGGCGCCGCCGATGCCGCCCAGTATCAGCGGCCACCAGGTCACCACGAAATCCGACACGGCAATGAGCACGCGGGTTTGCCAGGGCAGTTGCGCCTGCAACTGCGCGAAGGTGTCGGCAAATACCGGAATGACGAAGGTGGTGATGATGGCGAGCGCCACGGCGATGGCCACGATCACGAACAGGGGGTAGCGGGTGGCGCTCTTGAACTGTTTGCGGGTGTTGCGTTCCAGTTCGAGATACTTACCCACCTGCTGAAAGGCCAAGTCGAGCCGCCCGGTGTTTTCGCCCACGTGGATCAGGCTCAGATACAACTGGCTGAACACCTTGGGATGCCGGCTCATGGCGGCGGTCAGATCCAACCCCTTCTCCAACTGGCGGATGATGTCGCGCAGCACGCGCTTCATGCCCCAACTGCTGAGGGAGGCTTCCAGGCCGCGCAAGGCGCGATCGAGCGGCATGCCGGCTTTGGTCAGGCTGTACATCTGCCGTGAAAAAACGATCAGTTCGGCAATGTCCACTTTGCCGCCGCCGAATACCGGCGTGGTCAGGCGCGGCCGTGCCAGCTTGGCAGTACTTGGCCGCGGCTTGCGCGCCGGTGCCTGCCGCTCGTCGATCTCGATTGGCGTGATGTGCTTGCCCGACAGTTCGCTGACGGCATCGTTCAGGCTGGCGGCCTGCAGCGTGCCGGTAACGAGACTGCCGCTGTGGTTACGGCCCTTGTAGGCGTAGTGTGGCATCGGCGCTCAACGCTCGTGATCGGCTGTCAGACCGTTACCTTGAAGTCCATGAAGTCCACCGACTCGTCCACCTGTTCGGCCACGCGGAACACTTCGCTGAGCGTGGTGAGCCCTGCCGCGGCATAACTCAGCGCACAAAGCACCAGCGGGCGATACAGCGGACTGCGCTGCGCGGCTGCCACGAAACCGGCGCCATCGCTGCGGCGCAGCGCGTCGCTCATGGCATCGTCGAGTATCAAGAGTTCGAACACGCCGATGCGACCGTGATAACCGGTGTTATTGCAGCGGTGGCAACCCTGCGCTGTCTTCAACTGAATCCTGTCGGCCTCTTCCATGCCAAGCATGCCGCGCAGCCACACCAGCTGCTGGGCATCCGGCTGCTGCGGCTCGGCGCAGTTGTCGCACAAACGCCGCACCAGGCGCTGCGCCACCACCGCGCGCAGGGCGGAAGCGGCAAGAAAGCCGTCCGCGCCCATGTCCACCAGACGCATGGCGCTGGAGACGGCGTCGTTGGTATGCAGCGTGGACAGCACCAGGTGACCGGTCATGGCGGCGCGTAAGGCGATCTCGGCGGTTTCGGTATCGCGTATCTCACCCACCAGGATGATGTCCGGGTCCTGGCGCAACGCGGCGCGCAACACGCGCGCAAAGGTCAGGTCGATCTTGGTATTGACCTGCACCTGGTTGATGCGCGGCAAACGATACTCCACCGGATCCTCCACGGTGATGATCTTCTTGCCGACGTCGTTCAGCTCCTGCAGCGCGCCATAGAGCGTGGTGGTCTTGCCGCTGCCGGTCGGGCCGGTGACCAGAATCAGACCATGCGGCAGACGGATGAGGCGGCGGAACTGCGCCAGCAGCATATCCGGCATGCCCACCTGCGACAGGCGCGCGGCGCCGCCGGTCTGGTCGAGCAGGCGCATCACCACCGATTCGCCGTATTCGACCGGCATGGTGGAAACACGCACGTCGAGCTTGCGCTTCTTGGCAAGCAGGCTGAAACGGCCATCCTGCGGCAGGCGTTTTTCGGAAATGTTGAGACCGGCCATCAATTTCAGCCGCAACACCAGCGGCGCGGCAATGCGCCGCTCCTTGATGATCTGTTCCTGCAACACGCCGTCCACGCGCTGGCGGATGCGCAGCAAACCTTCGTCGGGTTCGATGTGAATGTCGGAAGCGCGCACCTGCACCGCATCCTCGAAAATGGATTGCAGCAGCCGCACTACGGTGGCGTCGGCATCCTGGTCCATCGGCGCCATCTGCGCCAGGTCGAACTGCCCTTCGGTCAGCTCTTCGTCGAGCCGCTCGGCGAAATTGGCGATTTCCTCGGTGCGGCGATAGACCAGGTCCAGCGTGCTCAGCAACTCGTGCTCGAGCACCACCACCACTTCGATCGGCTGCTGCAGAATGCGGGTGAGTTCGTCGTAGGCGAAGATGTCGGTGGGGTCCACCATGCCCACGGTCAAGGCCCCGTGCTTTTCCTCCAGCACGATGGCGTGATAGCGGCGGGCATGCGCTTCCGGCAGGCGCTGGGCTACTTCGGCGTCGAAGCGGAACTGGCGCAGGTCCACGTGGGGAATGCCAAGCTGCCTGGCGAGAAAGTCGAGAAACTGGTTTTCCTCTATGTAGCCAAGATCCACCAGCACGCGCCCAAGACGCAGGCCGCTTTGGCGCTGGCGCTCCAGCGCCTGCTGCAACTGGGTATCGGTGATGATGCCATTCTGGACCAGCAGGTCGCCGATACGGATCTTCTTGCGGCTGCCGCTCACTGCACGCTACTCAGCAGTTGCGCCTTGCTTTGCGCGTACTGGCGCAGGTTGGGATCGAGATTGACCGTCTGCAGTGCCGCCTGGTAGCTGGCCAGGGCTTCCTTGAATTTCTGCTGGGCTTCCAGCGTGATCGCCATGCCGGCCCACCAGCGCCCCTGGGAACTGTCGCGGCGCAACAGTTCCTGATAGGTGGAAATGGCCAGATCGTAGCGCCCGTTCTGCTGATACAGGGTGGCCAGTAGCTCGTAGTATTCGAGATCGTCGCTCACCGCCGGCGGCACGCTGCTCATCAATTGCAGCGCTTCGGCATTGCGCGATTCCTGCATCAACAGGCGCGCCTTGATTTTCTTGAACGGTGCGTAGTTGGGCACCAGCTGCAGGCCGGCATCGACCACGCTTGCCGCCTGCACCAGCTCGTGCTGCGCCATCAGTACCGTGGCAAGCGTTTCGCGCGACAAATGCGCCTGCGGCGTGTTGTCCACGAATTCCAGCAGCAGTTGATAGGCTTCCAACAAACGGCCGTCACGCACCAGGGTGGCGGCCTGCTGGCTGACCATGGCATCGCGCTGATCCAGCGTCAGCTCGCGCGTGGTGCGGATCTGTTCGACGCTGGTGGTGCCGATGGCTGCCGGCGCCACGGGAGGCAATGCCGCCAGGTCGGGGCGTACGGCAGCGGTATCGACAGGCGGATTGAGGGCGGGCACCGCCTCGAAACTCAACGCCGGCTGCACGGGCGCGGCTGCGGTTTCCAGCTGCCAGCTGGCGCTCAGCACCACGTCGAATTCAGTCGTGTCTGAATCCTCGTACACCTGAAACATGGTGCGCGTGTCGTTGTCGTAATCCAGCTCCACGCGGCCTTCTGACTGCACCAGGCTCAGGCCGGGAATGTCGAGCGGCCGGCTCGCTACGCTGGCGATGCCGTCGAAATACAGGCTGATCCCCGTGGCGCTGCGATTGGCGACGCGATAGGTCACCGGCCCGTTGGCGCTGAGGCGCAGCGAAAAACCATCGCGCGCGTTGCTCTGCCGCACAACGTCGAGCACCACGGGTACCGGCGCCACCACGGTTTCCTCGATGACCGGCGCTGGCATGGCAGCAACAGCGGCCGGCAGCATGGGCAGTGCCATTTCGGCGGCCGGCTGCGGTGCCGTTTCACCGGCAAACAACAGATAGCCGCCGCCAAGCCCAGCCACCACGCTCAATGAAGCCAGCGCGGCCACCAGCAGGGGATTGTGGCGTGGCGCGGCCACGGTTCTGGAACGGAAAACGTCATTGACGCGCCGCACCTGCTGCGATTGCTTGCCGCGCCTATCCAGGTCGCGCAGCATGTCGTTGACAAGACTCACGATGACACTCCCGGCACGAATGCCCGTTTCACTGCCGATAGTAAGGATCGATCTCGCGGCGCAGCTTGTCGAAGCCGGCGGTGTGATCGTCGATCATGTTCTGCATGTTGCTGCCTTCGTCCACCACGGCGCGCAGCAGGATCACCAGTTCGGTCTTGACCGTTTCGCGCTGCTTCTGCTCGAAGGCATTGCCCACCACCGGCACGCTGCGGGCGCCGGGCACGCCGGCTTCCTGGCCGCGCGAACGGGTTTGCATCAAACCGGAAATGATGATCACTTCGCCGTTGCGCGCACGCGCGATGCTGTCCGATTCGCGCACCGCGGTGTTGGCCAGCGGATACGGCTTACTGTCGATGAGCTTGATGTTTTCCTGCACTTCGTTGAGCAGGGGGTGGATGTGCAGGATGATGTCGCCGAGATCGCTGATCTGCGGCGTCACGTCGAGCGCGATGCCCGAGAAGAACGGCTGCAGGTTGGCGTTGTTGCTGAAGGTTTCGCGGTTGTCCGACGTGCTGGTCGTGGTATTGGCGTTAGTGGCGAAATATTCCTCGTCGCCCACCTTGAACACGGCCTTTTGGTTGTTCAGCGTAGCGATGCGTGGGCTGGATACCACCTGCACGTTGCCCTGGGTTTCCAGCAGCCGCAACACGCCTTCGAAATCGGGCGAGCCGTTGTAGGTGAGCTTGAGCGGGTTGCTCAGGCCGGGCAGGACGTCGTCGGGGCTGGCCAGCCCCAAGGTGGCGGATATCGTATCGTTGGTGTTGACGCGCCCAAGCACGCTGAAGTCGATGCCGGCCTGAAAGGCTTCCTTCAACTCCACTTCCAGAATCTTGGCTTCCAGGATCACCTGCCGTTGCAGCGCAGCCTGCGACATGTTGAGGAATTGGGCCACCTGGTCCAGTTCATCCGGCAATGCGCGCACCACCACCATGCCGGTTTGCGGCGACACGATTACCGAGCGTTCGCTGGCATTGTCGGGGGTACGGGAAGAGGTCGGCGTGCCGGCGGTCAGCGCGCCAAGCAGCCCGGCCGCCGCCGAGGGGCTGGCATTGGCAGCGGTGCTGGTTTGCGCCGGGCCGGCGCCGATGATGGAACGCAGTATGTCTTCCAGGTCTTCCCAGTAATCGGATTCGCTGGAAGTGCTGATGGCGGCGCCACCGGCACTGCCGCCGATGCCGCCCATACCAAGACCACCACCACCCATGCCGCCGAGACCGCCCATGCCAAGACCGCCGAGGCCACCCAGGCCGCCGCCCAAGCCACCGCCAAGGCCGCCGAATCCGCCGCCATAGCCGCCCAGGCCGCCGCCGTTACCGCTGCCGGAATTGAGAATGCCGCTGGCCATCACGCGCATGTTGGAATTGCCGCTGCGATTGACGTTCAGGTAGTCCACTTTGTAGATGCGCGTCTGCATGCCGCCGGGCAGCACCTGGAAGATATTGCCGGCGCGCTTGATCTGGTAGCCGTACAGCGCGCTTACCTGATCCAGCGCTTCACCGATGGTGACGTTTTTCAGATCCAGCGCATTGACGGTGCCGGTGACGTTGGGGTGCACCACCACGCCATACTGCGTGCCTTCGGTGAGCAGGCCGAAGAATTCGCGCACGTCGAGCGGCTGCTGCACAGAAAAATCGAAACGCTCTTCCACGTCCTGCTGGGTGGCGCCGCCAAGCGACAGCCCGGGCACCAGCGCCTGCAACACTTCCTGCGGCGGCTGTGCATTGATCACGGCGCTATTGGTGGACTTGACCTCGCTCAGCGTGGTCTGGATATCGTCGAGCACGTCGCGATTCACGGTGCGATGCGGCGACTGGCACCCGGCCAGCGCCATCAAAGCCACCATTGCCAACGCGAT
>DATMFX010000120.1:0-2377 GCA_035555995.1 Hyphomicrobiales bacterium
GCTTGAGCCGCTGCTCTCGGGCTTCGATGTCCAGCAGCTCGACCTCCGCCGCGGTAAGGTCGCCGTTGGCGGGCAGCACCGCAAACCCGCACTCCCCCGGCGACACGATGGCCTGCGCCGCCGTACATTGGCCGGTCAGCAGTTCGTAAATGCTGTAATCGAGCGCGGCCTTGTCCACGCCGCTGCCCATGGTGGCATTGCCCTGCGGGTCCAGATCCACCAGCAGCACGCGCTTTTGCATGCGCGCCAGCGACGCGGCCAGGTTGATCGAGGTGGTGGTCTTGCCCACGCCACCCTTCTGGTTGGCGATCGCCAGAATCTTTGCTGCCATGAATTTCTTGCCTGCTTGGTCGTTATCGCGCGGGTATCGAGCGGGGCCTGAGATCGAGCACGCAGCGCTCCGCCTCCAGCCCCGGCACTTTCAGAGCATGACTGGCATGCAGGTGGAAGTCATCGGGAATGGCCGCAATTTCCGCATCGGGCATGCGCCCCTTCATCGCCAGCAGCCGGGAACCGGCGCCATAGCGCAGCAGGTGACGGCAGGATTGGACGAAATCCGCCAGCGACGCGTAGGCGCGGCTGGTCACGATGTCTGCCGCGGGGTTGGGAGCATAATCTTCTACTCTGCTGTGGACAACCTCGACGTTCTTCAGGCCAAGCAGGGTGGCGGCCTGGAACAGAAAGCGGGTTTTCTTGCTGCTGCTGTCGATCAGCAGAAAACGGGTGGACGGCAGGCAGATGGCCAGCGGCAGGCCGGGCAGGCCGGCACCGGTGCCCACGTCCGCCACCACGGCCCCGTCGATGTGCTCGAGCATTGCCAGACTGTCGAGCAGATGATGGGTGAGCATGAGCGCGGGATCGCGGATGCCGCTGAGATTGATGGCCTTGTTCCACTTGTGCAGCTGTTCCAGGTATTGCAACAGCCGTTCCACGGTGCCCTCGGTAAGTTCCAGCCCCAGGTCGCTTATGCCCGTTTCCAGTTGCGCTTGCAGCTGCTCCGCGTGAACCAGCATGCGCCGCTACGCCGAATTGCCGGCGGCGCGCAGGTCGGCGGATGCGGCTGTGGCATCCTCGGACACCGGCACGGGCTGGCCCTGGTATTTCTTGAGATGCACCAGCAGCAGCGAAATGGCGGCGGGCGTTACTCCCGGAATGCGCGAGGCGCGGCCGATGCTGTCGGGGCGCGCATCGGACAGTTTCTGCTTGAGCTCGTTGGACAGCCCGGTGATGGCCTTGAAATCGAAATTGGTTGGAATCGCAGTTTGCTCGTGGCGCTTGAGCTTTTCGATCTCGTCGCGCTGGCGATCGATGTAACCCTGGTACTTGATGCGGATTTCCAGTTGCTCGCGCACTGTAGGCTCGGGCAGCTCATTGCGCAGGCCACACTGGACCGAGGCATCCAGAACATCGTCAAGCGTCAACTCGGGGCGCGCCACCAGTTCGCTCAGGCGATATTCGTGACCGAGCGGTTTTTCAAGCCGCGGTTCGAGCAGCTGCGCCAGCTCGCTCCCGGGCCGCGCCCACTGCTGGCTCAGCCACTGGTCCTCAAGGGCCAGGGCATCGCGCTTGCGGTTGAAGCTTTCCCAGCGGTCGTCATCCACCAGGCCAAGCGCACGACCAACGTCGGTGAGGCGGAAATCGGCATTGTCCTGGCGCAGCTGCAGGCGGTATTCCGCGCGGCTGGTGAACATGCGGTAGGGTTCGCGCGTGCCCTGGGTCAACAGATCGTCCACCAAGACACCGATGTAGGCTTCGTCGCGCGCCGGGCTCCAGGGCGCTTTTTCCTGCACCGCAAGCGCCGCGTTGATACCGGCCAACAGGCCCTGCGCGGCGGCTTCCTCGTAACCGGTGGTGCCGTTGATCTGCCCGGCGAAATACAAGCCCTTGATGTGGCGTGTTTCGAACGTGGGCTGCAGATCGCGGGGGTCGAAGAAATCGTATTCGATGGCGTAGCCGGGACGCGTGATGTGCGCGTGCTCGAAGCCCTTGATGGCGCCGATGATTTTCTGCTGGATGGAATACGGCAGGCTGGTGGAAATGCCGTTGGGATAGAGCTCGTGCGTATCGAGCCCTTCCGGTTCCACGAAAATCTGATGGCTGCTGCGATCGGCGAAGCGCACCACCTTGTCCTCGATGGACGGGCAATAGCGCGGCCCCACGCCTTCGATCACCCCGGCGTACATCGGCGATTGATCCAAACCCTGGCGGATGATTTCGTGACAGCGCTCGTTGGTGGCGGTGATGTAGCAGCTCACCTGCGCGGGATGTTCCTCCACCCGACCGAGGTAGGACATCACCGGGGTGGGCGTATCGCCAGGCTGTTCCTTCATCACCGAAAAATCCACGGTCTTGGCATCGATGCGCGGCGGTGTGCCGG
>DATMFX010000121.1:0-3448 GCA_035555995.1 Hyphomicrobiales bacterium
GCAATACCAGCAACTGCGAAGGGGTCAGGCCGGTGGCGGCAGCCAGCTGCCGGCTGCCGATTTCCGTGGCGCGCAACACGCGCCGCAGGGCGCGCAGGGTGAGAGTGGAAACTTCCGAATTCATGCGGCTAGCCTAGCCGAGCGCTGTGCCATTACCAAGCAATATATATTTCATATATTTAAGTAATTTAGGGGCTGTTTCTAACGTGCTGGACAGGAGTTGCACCGTAAAAACATTGATATATCAAATGTAATCGGTATAATTCCTGCCGTTCGATGGTCTTGAACCATTGCAACACATTCGAAATTAGTTAGGAGATTTAAGCATATCTGCTCGAAAAGTCGCGGCAACCGCCCCGTTGCCACAGACTGACCAGAAAGTGGAGCAAGATGCCGAATTCCTGTTCCGCGAGCCTGTCGCCAACGACGGACCTGCCATTACGGCGTTGATCGCCGCCTGTCCGCCGCTCGACGCCAACTCCGCCTACTGCAACCTGCTCCAGTGCGCGCATTTTGCGCCGTACTGCCTCGTCGCCGAGCGCGAAGGGCAGGTGCTTGGCTGGGTGTCCGGCTATCGTCCCCCTTCCGATCCCACCGCCTTCTTCGTGTGGCAGGTTGCCGTCAGTGAGGCGGCGCGTGGCCAGCGACTGGCGCGGCGGATGATCCTGGCCTTGCTCGGGCGCGCCGCCGTGCGCGACGCCACGCACCTCATCACCACCATTACTGCCGGCAATCGCGCCTCCTGGGCGCTGTTCGAAAGCCTGGCACGCCATTGGGACCTTACTCTCGAAAGTGGCGTCTGCTTCGAACGCAACACGCATTTCGCCGGTGCCCACCCCACCGAGTGGCAGGCCCGCCTGGGCCCGCTGCCGCACCGCTCCGCCTAGGAAGGAGCAGGAGAATCAACAACATGACGCTGCAACCGCAACCCACCAGCCGTACTCCCGACACCCGCATCTACGAACGCCGCGAATCGCGCGTGCGCAGCTATTCCCGCAGCATGCCGCGCCAGTTCGGCAAGGCGCAGCACGTGTGGATGTACGATAACCAGGGCGGGCGCTATCTGGATTTCCTGTCGGGCTGTTCCACGCTGAACTATGGCCACAACCATCCGGTGCTGAAACAGGCGCTGCTCGACTACATCGCCGCCGATGGCATCACCCACGGCCTCGATCTGCACACCGATGCCAAGACTGCTTTTCTGGAAGCATTCGAATCGCTCGTTCTGGAACCGCGCGGCCTTGATTATCGCGTGATGTTCACCGGCCCCACCGGCACCAACGCGGTGGAAGCGGCGATCAAGCTGGCGCGCAAGGTGACCGGGCGCCAGCAGGTGGTGGCATTCACCAATGGCTTCCACGGCATGACGCTCGGCGCCTTGTCCTGCACCGGCAATGCCGCAAAACGCAGCGGCGCCGGCGTGCCGCTGGCGCATGTCAGTCATGAGCCCTACGACGGTTATTTCGGCCCCGGCATCGATACCGCGGCGTTGCTGGAACGGCGTTTGGCAGACCCGTCGAGCGGCCTCGACGCGCCGGCCGCGATCCTGCTGGAAACCGTGCAGGGCGAGGGCGGGCTCAACGCAGCATCGCCCGAATGGCTGCGCGCCGTGGCCCGCAGCGCCAAACGCCATGGCGCGCTCTTGATCGTGGACGACATCCAGGCCGGCTGCGGCCGTACCGGCAGTTTCTTCAGCTTCGAAGGCATGGGCATCAAGCCGGACATCGTCACCCTGGCGAAATCGCTGTCGGGCCTGGGGTTGCCGTTTGCGCTCACGCTGTTCCGTCCCGAACTCGATCAATGGTCGCCGGGTGAACACAACGGTACCTTCCGCGGCAACAACCACGCTTTCGTCACCGCCACCGCCGCGCTGCGCCACTTCTGGGGCAGTCCGGAATTCGCGCAGGATGCGCGCCGGCGTGGCCTGATTCTGGAAAAACGCCTCAAGCGCATTGCCGCCGAACATGGCCTTGGCACGCGTGGCCGCGGCATGATGCGCGGCATCGACATGGGCTCGGGCGAACTGGCGCAGGCGGTGACCAGCGCCTGTTTCGATCAGGGGCTGATCATGGAAACCAGCGGGCCGCACGACGAGGTGGCCAAGGTGCTCGCACCGCTGGTCATCGACGATGCCGAACTGGCGATGGGCCTGGACATCATGGAACGCAGCATCCGCGACGTGCTCAGCGCCAGCTATGGCGTGGCCGCCGGCTGAACAGGGGAGAACACACCGATGATCGTTCGTAAACTCGATGAAATACGTAATTCCGATCGCAACGTGAAGTCGAATGGCTGGGAAAGCGCGCGCCTGCTGTTGAAGCAAGAGGGCATGGGTTTTTCCTTCCACGTCACCACCATGTACGCGGGCGCGGAGCTGCGGATGCACTACCAGAACCACCTGGAAGCGGTGCTGGTGCTCGAAGGCACCGGCACGCTCGAGGAACTGGACGGCGGCGTGACGCACCAGCTGGCACCGGGCGTCATGTATGCGCTGAACCAGCATGACCGCCACGTGGTGCGTCCCGAAACCGACCTGCTGGTGGCCTGTGTGTTCAACCCACCGGTAACCGGGCGCGAAGTGCACGATGCAAACGGCGCCTATCCGGCCGACGAGGCGCTGGCGCCGCAGGCGCAGGGGGCCTGAGATGCAGGCCAGGCGGGAAGAACGTCTCGACGTGGACCGCTATCCCTCGCGCGATACACCACAGCCCAGGATGCTGCCGCGGGAAGATCCGGTGGTGTACGGCACCTGGACCCCGGAGGCTCCCCTTGGTATGGAGCAAACCGAGGATTTCGCGCGTGACGGCTATCTTGTACTGGAACAAATGTTTTCCCCGGCAGAAGTGGCGCTGCTGCAACAGGAAGCCGCCGGCCTGCTTGCCAATCCCCTGGCATTGCAGCGGGAAACCCTCATCACCGAACCCGACAGCCTTGAAGTGCGCTCGATCTTCGCGGTGCACGAACAGAGCCGGCTGATGGCGCGCCTGGCGGCCGATGCCAGGCTGGCCGGCGTGGCGCAATTTCTGCTGGAGAGCGAGGTGTATCTGCACCAGTCGCGTCTCAACTACAAGCCGGGCTTCAAGGGCCGGGAATTCTACTGGCACTCCGATTTCGAAACCTGGCATACCGAGGACGGCATGCCGCGCATGCGCGCGCTGTCGATGTCCGTGCTGCTTGCCGAGAATACGCCGCACAACGGTCCCTTGATGTTGATACCGGGTTCGCACCGCACCTTTCTGAGCTGCGTCGGCGCCACGCCGGCGGACCACTACAAGCAGTCGCTCAAGCAACAGGAATACGGCGTGCCGGATCAAGCCAGCCTGAGTGAACTGGTGGCGCGTCACGGCATCGTGGCGCCCACCGGTGCACCCGGCACCGTGATCCTGTTCGACTGCAATACGATGCACGGTTCCAACGGCAACATCACGCCAGCGCCGCGTTCCAATGC
>DATMFX010000122.1:0-3765 GCA_035555995.1 Hyphomicrobiales bacterium
CTGTCGTCCCTGTTGCCCAGCCAGGGTACGCTGCAAGCCCATCCCTGGGGCGCTCGGCTCCGGGCCATCCCTGGCCCTACGACGCCCCTGGCTGGGCAACAGGGACGACAGAGGCTTGGCATTGGACTTCAGTGTTACGCACGAGAATTCGGGCTCAGTTTCAACGTCTGGTTCACTGAGCACTAACTAAACGATCTCGTGCGTAACCACGATGCCGAAGATCTGCAGCCGGTGGCCGGGATAGGCCTTCGGGGGGCGTCGGAGGGCCAGGGATGGCCCGGAGCCGAGCGCCACATGGATGTGCTTGCAGCGTACCCCCGAAGGCCTATCCCGGCCGCCGGCTGCATCAGACTCGATGCGGGCCACCCACACCTCAAAAGCTCGCTACCCTACGCACGGCTCTACGTTTCAGAGTATTCCCCCAGCACGCCCCGCCAACAACTCCTCGCAGCGCAACGCACAAACCCCTTCCCCCCCATGCTCGAATTCGAGCCACAGAAAAGGCAACTTCGGATAAGCCGCCGCCAGCAGTTCCCAAGTAGCACCGGTTTCCAGCACCAGCACGCCCTCAGGCTCGAGATAATCGGCCGCCTGTACCAGGATGCGCCGTGGAATGTCGAGGCCCGCATCCTCGCTCACCAACCCCAATGCCGGCTCACGCTTGAATTCCTCGGGCAGCGTGTCGTATTCCTCCTGGCCCACGTAGGGGGGATTGGTCACGATCAGATCGAAACGCCCTTCGAGTGAAGCAAAAAGATCGGACTGCACCAGACTCACCCGCTCCGCCAGCGCAAAACTGTCGCGATTGATCGCGGCCACCGCCAGCGCATCTTCCGACAGATCGGCCAGCACCACCTCCGCTTCGGGAAAGGCAAGCGCGCAAGCAAGGCCGATGCAGCCGCTGCCGCAGCACAGATCGAGGATGCGGCGCGGTGGCTGGCGCAACAGCGGATCGAAACCGTTGGTGATCAGTTCGGCAAGCGGCGAGCGTGGCACCAGCACCCGCTCGTCCACGTAGAACGGCACGCCGCAGAACCAGGCTTCCTGCAGCAGGTATGCCAAGGGCTTGCGGGTGGCGATGCGGACGTCGAGCAGTGCGTCGGCAGCCGCGGTCTGGGTGGGAGTAAGGCGCAGGTCGGCATGGATGTCGCTGATGCCTTCGCGCCGCAGCAGGGTTTCCAGCAGCCAACAGGCCTCGTCCCAGGCATTGTCGGTGCCGTGGCCGAAGCACAATCCGGCGGCTTCCATTCTGGCGGCCGCCATGGCGATATAATGCTGCGCACTGGAGGCGGCGGGGGATGGCATCACTACTTTACCCTGTCTGGTGATTCGAGTAGGGTGCGCAGTTTATCCGCAATCAAGAAGTATGCCTATGAAAGACGCTTACGCAAAAATCATTGCAGAGATCGGCGAGGATCTTGACCGACCGGGTTTGGTCGGCACTCCCGAACGGGCCGCCAAGGCGATGCAGTTCCTGACGCGCGGCTACAACCAGAACATCGACGAGATCATCAACGGCGCGCTGTTCCCCACCACCTCCAACGAGATGGTGATCGTGAAGAACATCGAACTGTATTCGCTGTGCGAGCATCACCTGTTGCCGTTCATCGGCAAGTGCCACGTGGCCTACCTGCCCGACGGCGTGGTGCTGGGGTTGTCGAAAGTGGCGCGCATCGTCGATATGTACGCCCGCCGCCTGCAGATCCAGGAACAGCTGACCCAGCAGATCGCGCAGGCGATTATGGAAAAGACCGGCGCCAAGGGCGTTGGCGTGATCATCGAATCGCAGCACATGTGCATGATGATGCGCGGCGTGGAAAAACAGAACTCGGTGATGACCACGTCCTGCATGCTCGGCGGCTTCCGCGACCGCCAGAGCACCCGCAACGAATTCCTGTCGCTGATCCGCTGAAACGCGCGCAGGCGCCCTATCGTTCCAGAAAATCCCGCACCGCCTGCGCCACCGCTTCCACCTCACCTTCGAGGTGCTGATGATGGTGGCCGGGCAGCTCCACGGTCCGCATGGCCGCAAAGCAGCGCAGACGTTCAGCGTACGCGGCGGCGTGCTTGTGCCAGTAGTCGCCGCCCGTGGCCTTCACCAACAATACCGGGCAACGTATTTCACGCAGGAAGGCCTGTACCTGTTCTTCGCTGAGGCTCAAGGGATTGGCGCGCGCCAGGCGGCGGTCGCTTTGCCAGTACCAGCCTTGCGCGTCCTGCCCGAGGTTACGCGCGGCAAGCAGCGCCGCGGAGTCGAAACGCAGCCCCACCCTGGCGCGCGCCTCGATCGCTGCCTCGCGGCTCGGATAGTAACTACGCTGCGCGGGATTCCAATCGGCTTTCTGGAGCAAAGCCTTGCGCAACTGCGCCGGCGCCTGCGTGGGCGGCACCGACAACGGCCCAAGCGCATCCAGCATCACCACGCTCTCCACCCGTTCGGGAAACGTGGCGGCAAACAGACACGCCACCGCCGCGCCCATGGAATGGCCCAGGAGCCGCACGCGCGGTTCGCCCAGCGTCTGCAAGATGGCGAGCACGTCGTCGAGATAGGACCAGATGGCATAACCGCCGTCGCGCTGGCGGGGATCTGAGCGACCGTGTCCCGGCAAGTCCAGGGCCAGCACCCGGAACGAATCGGCAAGCCGCGGCGCCAGGCGATCGAAGGTGGCGGCGTTGTCGCGCCAGCCGTGCAGCGCCAGCAGCAGCGGTGCGCCTTCCGCGCCCCACAGCCTGCCCGCCACCACGCGGTCATGCAGGCGCAGGCTCCATTCACGCACCGGTACGGCGGGCGCTGCGGCTTCAGTCATGCCAGGCGGCGTCGCTCGGCAGCAAACGGTAAGGCGTCACGCCCATGCCGAGCCCGACGATGTCGAGTGCAATGCACACCAGTTCGGCGGTGCCGAGAATGTGCAGTTCGCCTATGCGGCCTTCGGTAAGGAGGGAGGCCAGTTCCGACAGCAGTGGATTGTGCCCAACCAGCAGGATATGGCTTTCCTGCAGATTCTGCAGAAAGGCCATGACGTCGACAGCGCCGACTTCCGGAGAAAGCAGCTTGCATTCCTCGCGGAGCGGCTCCTGGTGCAGTTCGCGCAGAAACTCGTTGGCGGTCTGCTGTGCCCGCAGATAGGGGCTGACGAAGCAGCGTTCCAATACCACGCCCTTGGTGGCGAACTGCCGGGCCACCATGTGAACGTCCTCTATACCGCGCGGCGTCAGCTGGCGCAGGCTGTCGCTTGCAGCCCGCACCTCGGCCTCGCCATGCCGCAGCAGATAGAGGTTCATGGCAGCGGCCGGTCTTGCGGCGGCGGTTCTGCAATACCGGGCTCTTCGGGAGGTACCGGCGGCGGCGTCGACATCGGCGGCACCGGCGGCGGTGGAGGTGTTGGCGCCGATGGCGGCGCGGGAGGTACTGACGGCCGCATGCCGCTCACCCCGCCGCCGTGGCCGTTTTTCCAATCGTCATCGTCATCATCGTCGTCGTCATCGTCCCCATCAGGCGGGTCGGGAAACGGCGCGAACGGAAACGGTTTGTCATCGGTGTTGTACAGCAGGAACTGCACCAGTTCGAACAGGTAGGCGCCGGCCACCAGGCCGAAGCGCTGCAGGTTGGCGTTGGGCAGGCCGGTGATCAGCACCAGCAGTGCCTGCATCAGCACCACCACGCCAAGCACCAGCAGGGTAAGCCAGATGGCCACGGCGAAACCCGCCATGAACAATATGCGCACCCAGGCCGCGGGAGACAGCAGGTTTTGCTTGATCTGGTCC
>DATMFX010000123.1:0-3817 GCA_035555995.1 Hyphomicrobiales bacterium
GAACAGCAGGACGTGCACGGGCTGATGGCGGATCTGGAAACCCCGGAATCCGCCCGCACCCGGGACGAATTGAAGGAAGTGATCGATCGCGCGATCGCGGAGCTGCCGGAGGATCTGCGCACCGCCTTCACGCTGCGTGAATTCAACGGGCTCAGCTACGAGGAGATCACCGAGATCATGGGCTGTCCGGTGGGCACCGTGCGCTCGCGCATCTTCAGGGCGCGGGAGGCCATCGACGCCAAGATACGGCCACTGCTACAGAATTGATCGGATGTCGCAGAATTGATCGAATGCCGCAGGATTGAGCGTGGCGGGATCGCGTGGTGCAGGATTGCGAGACTGGGTGAAAAAAGCCGCATTCAAGGGAATTTTTCGCCGCCGGGATTGTCCATAGGCATAACCGCGGCTCGATCGCCGCCCGAAAGCGCGGCCGGGTCGCGGACCAATACTGGTTGTTTCTGTATTATTTACGGTAAATCAACGCGTTATGACTGATAAGAAAAACGAAATGGATACAGGGAATGCGGTGAATGGTCAGCATTCCGCCTCGCAGGCAGACCTGGAATCCCTCTCGGCACTGATGGACCACGAGGCGGGCGAGCTGGAAATCCGCCGTCTGGTGCGCAAGCTGCCCGAGCATCCAGAGCTGTTGCACACCTGGCAGCGCTACCAATTGGCCAGGGCGGTGTTGCATGCGGATGCGCATGTGCGTCCGACGGTTAATCTGCTTGGCGGCATCCATGCCGAGCTGGAGCAGGATTCCGTTCCCACGCGCGAGCAGCACCGTTTCGGGCGTTTGTTGCGGGTGGCCGGGCAGGGCGCCATTGCCGCGTCCGTGGCCGCTTTCGTGTTGGTGGGCGTGGGCAGCCTGCAGCAGGCGAAGCAGGACGCCGGTATGGGCGAGAGCGCGGCAATCGCCGCTGCGCAGCTCGATGACCAGGTGCCGGAACTGGCCGGGGAATACCATCCTTCCGGCCTCGAGCGCACCGTGCGCCTGGACAGCGCCGCCAGAACGCGGCTGCAGCAGGCCGTGTACCAGTTTTCCTCCTCGCCGATGAGCAGCAGCGATGGCACGTTGATCTTTGAGCTGCCGCAAACCCAGGAACTGTCCGTTCCCCCACAAGCCGCCCCCCCGCAGGCGCCGCTGCCCTGAGCGCAGCGCGCCCGAGGGAGTTGTTTCGAACTTCCTTCTGGCATTGCTAGAATGTCGATCCTTGCATTGGCAAGTCGATAGCCACCCCGGCCTTTTCCATGTTGTCCGAACCCGCCGTAGTCACCACTGCCGGGAAAGGCAGTTTCCTCCTCAAGACGGACCGCGCCGATACCTGTGCGGGTTGCAGCCTGAAGCGCGGCTGTGGCCAGCGTCTGCCTGGCGCGCCGCAATCCTACTATCTCGAACTCGACACCGATTGTGCCGAGATTCCCGTGGCCGAAGGACAAGCCGTGAAGCTCGCCATGAGTGAACGCGGTCTGTTAGTGTTGTGTTCTGTGTTTTATCTGCTGCCGCTGGTGGCGCTGCTGCTGGCCTTGGTCCTGGCCTGGCAGGCGGGCGCACCGGAGTGGCTGCAGATCGCGCTGGCGTTCATGGGGCTGGCGATGGGCATGGCGGGCAGCCGGTGGCTGCTGCGGCATGCACCGTTGCGGCGCTCCCTGGCGCTGCGGGTCGTTCCCGCCGGGGAGAAGGCTTCCCCGGCACCACTTTGCGGAGAATCGCGTTCATGATGAATTTTCGTACCGGCTTGCGCCAAACGGCCACATTGGTGTTGTTGTGTGGACTGTGCAACCTGGCGTTTGCCCAACTGCCGGATTTCACCCGACTGGTGGAAGACAACGCGCCGGCGATCGTCAACGTGAGCACGACGCAGAAGATATCGGCGGAAGAATCCGAGGAGCGCGCCAATCTCGAGGAGCTGCTGCGCTATCTCTACCGCGACCGTGACCGCGCGCCGAACTTTCCCATGCCGCCCGGCCCCGAAGACCGTGCAGCCGCCACCGGTTCGGGTTTCATCATCGATGCCACCGGCTACATCATCACCAACCATCACGTGATCGACGGCGCCGACGAAATCACCATCACACTCAACGACCAGCGCGAATTCAAGGCCGAGGTGATCGGCTCGGACGCACCGTCCGACCTGGCGCTCCTGAAGATCGACGCGCGCGGCCTGCCCAAGGTGGCGCTGGGCGATTCCAGCAAGCTCAAGGTGGGTGAATGGGTGCTGGCGATCGGCTCGCCCTTTGGCCTGCAGTATTCGGTGGCGGCCGGCATCGTCAGCTACATGGGCCGCAGCCTGCCGTCGGAGGAAGGGCAGTACGTGTCGTTCATCCAGACCGACGTGGCGATCAATCCGGGCCATTCCGGCGGCCCGCTGTTCAATCTCAAGGGTGAAGTGGTGGGCATCAATTCGCAGATATTCACCAGCAACGGCGGTTCCATCGGGCTGTCGTTCGCCATTCCGGTGGACGTGGCCAAGAACGTGGTGGACCAACTGCGCGAATCGGGTGTGGTGCGCCGCGGCTGGCTTGGCGTCGGCTACGAGGATGTCAGCCAGAACCTGTCGGAAGCCTTTGGCCTGGAAACGCCGCACGGCGCGTTGATCAACCGGGTGATCGACGACAGCCCGGCGCAGCAGGCAGGCATCCAGCTCGGCGACGTGATCGTGGCGTTCGACAACCATCCCATCCGCAAGGGCGCGGACCTGCCGTATTACGTGGGGCTGCTGCGGCCGGATACGCGCGTGGCGGTGGACGTGGTGCGCGATGGCAAGCCACGGCGCTTGCAGCTCACCATCGGCATCCGCGAGGAAACGCTGGCGCAGGAACAGCAGAGTGAAACGCCGGTGGTGAACCGCCTTGGTTTACGGGTAACGCCGGCCGATGAGGAAACCCGCATCCGCCTCGGCGTGGAACGCGCGGTCGTGGTGGACAGCGTGGAGGGCGCCGCGCAGAGCGCGCGTCTGGCACCGGGCGACATCATCCTGACACTCAACAACGAGCCGATCGGTTCGCAGGGCGAGCTCGATGCGCTGGCGCAGGAACTGCCGGCCAACCGGGCCTTGCCGGTACTGGTGGCGCGTGGGGCGGGGCAAACCTTCTTTACCATTCGCATCAACGAGTGACGCGCCTTTGCGGTAAGCGCAACAAGCTGATTTTTCTTGGGAAAAAAGCGCGGCAATTGGCGTGTCACCGGCTTTCGGTTACCATTGCGCGCTTTTTAGCCCAGGTACCAGGTAGTAGCCCCCCGTGAGCGACCTCAGCCATATCCGCAATTTTTCCATCATTGCCCACATCGACCACGGCAAGTCCACGCTGGCCGATCGTTTCATCCAGATCTGCGGGGGCCTGAGCGCACGCGAAATGTCCGAGCAGGTGCTCGACTCGATGGACATCGAACGCGAGCGCGGCATCACCATCAAGGCGCATTCGGTGACGCTCGATTACAAGGCGAACGACGGCAAGGTCTACCAGCTCAATTTCATCGACACGCCGGGCCACGTGGATTTCAGCTATGAGGTGTCGCGTTCGCTTGCGGCCTGCGAAGGCGCGCTGTTGATCGTCGATGCCGCACAGGGCGTCGAGGCGCAATCGGTGGCCAACTGCTACACCGCCATCGAACAGGGGCTGGAAGTGATTCCGGTGCTCAACAAGATGGATTTGCCACAGGCCGAGCCGGAGCGGGTGCAGAAGGAAATCGAGGAGATCATCGGCATCGACGCCACCGACGCGGTGGCGTGCAGCGCCAAGAGCGGCATGGGCGTGGGCGAGGTACTGGAAGCCCTGATCCACAAGATTTCGCCGCCAACGGGCGAAATCGGCA
>DATMFX010000124.1:0-2585 GCA_035555995.1 Hyphomicrobiales bacterium
CCACGGCAATGGCAATCGCGAACTGGAACAGCACCAGCAGATTGCGCAAAGAGAAAAAGCCGGCCGCTGCCTTTTGTTTCTGTCTGAACAGGAGCAAGGGTCTGAAACCGGACAGGTAAAAAGCGGGATAGGCGCCCGCCAGCAGCGTGGTGGCCACCCCGATGCCAAGCGCCAACAACCAAAAATCGCCGGCCGTCGCCAGGGACAGCTGCTTTTCCGTAAAGCCGTTGACCAGCGGCAGGCTCAGCTCGGTAATTCCCATGGCCAGCAACAACGCCAGCAGCACCAGGCAGCACGATTCCAGCATGTACTGCGCGAAAATCAGCCTTTGCCCGGCGCCGGTTACCTTGCGGATCGCAATTTCCTTTTGCCGGTCCACCGAACGGGCCGTGGCCAGATTGACGAAGTTGATGCAGGCAATCAGAAGAATGGCCAACGAGATGCCGATAAGCATCCTCACGTCATCGAAGCGGGTGCGCTGCATACCGGGATTCAGGGTGGTATCCAGGTAGACGTCGGTCAATGGCGTGTAGCTGGGATCGAAAAGCTGCCGCGCCATATCGGGCATATTGCTTTCGATCAGCGCCGCCATGGCGGGCCACAACGCCGCCATTTCCACCCCTGGCTGCAAGCGCACGTAACTGAAGAATTCAAGGTTGAACCAGCTCTGCAAAAAATCGGGCGGGCGCAGGCTGCTCGCGGCCTCCATAGGAGCGATAGCCTGCAGATCGATATGGGAATCCAGCGTGGGATCACGAATGATGCCGGTAACGGTGAGCGCAAGGCTATTGTCGAGCAGCAAGACTTTGCCAACGGCGGCCCCTTGCGGAAAATATTTCTGTGCCAGGCTTTCCGTCAGCACAATGCTGTTGCGCTCTTTCCAGGCTGTTTCCGGGTTGCCCTGCTTCCATAGGAAACTGAAAAAACTTCCTATAGTGGTATCCGCGAACCCTATCCGGTCTTCATAGAAGCCTTGGCCATCGCCCTCTTCCGTGCTGACGTAGAAGCGGCCCCGAAAGTAGCGGGTGCCTTCCGTGATTTCGCTGAAGTTCGCCTGCAGCAACGGCACCGCCGGCGGTGCCGTCCTGTCGGCTTCCAGCACCTCGCCGCCGGTAGTGATTACCGTGCCGATACGGTATTTGTACTCGGCCGCCGGATGCTGATGATCCTTCGCCATTTCATCCTGAACGTACAGTGTCAGCAACAACACGCTGCTCAATCCCACGCTCAACCCAAGGATGTTGATCAGGGTGAGCAGCTTCTTCTTGAGCAGATGGCGAAAGAAAACCTTGATGCCAGCAGTAATCATGTTGGCCCCCGTCTATTCATAGCGCAGCGCCAATACCGGTTTTGCATTCGCCGCCTTCGCCGCTGTGCCACCCACTGTGACCCAGGCAACACATAACGCGATCAATCCACTGCCCAGGAAGATCATGGGTGTCAGGTCGATGCGGTAGGCAAAATTGTCGAGCCAGTGGCGCATCGCCACGTAGGCCAGCGGCCACGCGATGACGTTGGCGATCAACACCAGCCTGCTGAAGTCGTTGGTCAAGAGCCACACGATGCTCCATGCGGAGCCGCCCATGACCTTGCGCACGCCAATCTCGCGGAAGCGGCGCTCGACCGTGAACGAGGCAAGGCCGAAAATTCCCAGGCAGGCAATCACAATGGTCAGTACCGCAAAGAACGTGAAGAGGCGGCCCTGGCGCTCCTCCGTCTGGTAAAGCGCGTCGAAGTCCGCATCGAGAAAATGGTGCAGCACCGGCATGCCCGGCGTGAACTCCCGCCAGCGTTCGCCGATCCAGTCCACCGCGGCGGCCAGCTGCGCGCCCTCGATACGCAACGAGGCCACATGCATGGAAGGCGACTCTCCCCACAGGGGCCCCGGCACGAAATAGACGAGTGGCTGAAGCGGCGAGTGCAACGAATCCAGGTACACATCCGCTACCACCCCGATTACCGGCCCAGGCACCGTGAAGGAAAAATCGCTGGAAAAATCCAGGTCAAGGCGATGGCCCAGCACGTCTTCTGGCGCAAACCCCAGCGCGCGCACGGCTGCCTCGCTCAATACGTAGGCGCCCCGGCGTGCCCCCGCCTCCGGCGCATTTGCCGGCGGGACGAATACATCGCTGGCCAGGCTTGCGTCGAAGTCACGGCCGGCAATGAGGGGAATGCCGTAGGTCGCGAAAAAATCGAAGCCAATGCGCTTGGTGAGCACCGCCACGCCTTGTGGAGAGCCACCTTCGAGACGTACCCGCCAGGTTGTCTCGCTACCCGGCTGCATGCCGCCTTCAGTCACGTGCGTGATACCCGGATATTCCCGCAAGGTTTGCTTCAACACGTTCCAGTTCGGCCCGAGACCATTCTGTTGAGAGCCTGCCAGCAACAGCACCTGTTCTTTGTCGAAACCGAGATCGAAATTGCGCACATACCGCATTTGCAACCACACCACACTGGTGGCGGCCAGCAGTGCAATGGCCAGCGTGAACTGTACGATCACCAACAGATTGCGCAGGTGGGGCTTGCCCGAGGCCCCACCGCCCTGCAAGCGCAGTACGCGCACGGGTTCCAAGCCGGAAAGATAA
>DATMFX010000125.1:0-8569 GCA_035555995.1 Hyphomicrobiales bacterium
CGAGCTGGCGCACCAGGGCGTCGCGATCGAGGCTTTGTCCGATGAATACCAGTTCCTGACGCATGTCGCCGAACGGCTCTTCCCAACTGTCGAGAATGGAGCGGAGCAATTCCTGGTCCTGTGGCCACTTCGCTTCCGGCACCGCCTTCCAGAACATGCCGGCGTAGTTGTACCGTGCAATGCCGCCGGCCTGGTTCCAGGCCCAGGCGCCTTCGGGACGCGACGCCAGCCAGAAAAACCCCTTGGAGCGAATCAGCGACCCCGCAAGCCAATCCTGGTGGAAGAAGTCGTACAGCTTGCGAGGATGGAACGGGCGCCTGGCGCGGTATACGAGACTGCTGATGCCGTATTCCTCGGTCTCCGGTGTATGTTCGCCGCGGATTTCCTTCAGCCAGCCGGCGGCTTCCCGGGCACGTTCGAAGCTGAAGCGGCCGGTGGCCAGCACCTTGTCGAGCGGCACCTGGCCATGGCTGATGGGCAATATTTCCGCCTCGGGATTGAGACTGCGCAGGATGCCGTACAGGCGTTCCACCTCCGCCGGTTTGGCCAGGTCGGTCTTGGTGACGAGGATGACGTCGCAGAACTCCACCTGGTCCACCAACAGATCGGTAACGTTGCGCTGGTCGTCCTCGCCCAGGCTTTCGGCGGTATCGCGCAGGTCCACGGCGCTTTCGTAGTCACGCAGAAAGTTGACCGCATCGACCACCGTCACCATGGTGTCGAGCGTGGCGATGTTCGACAGGCTTCTGCCTTCCTCGTCCGTGAAGGCGAAGGTTTCGGCCACCGGCAACGGCTCCGAAATGCCGGTGGCCTCGATGACCAGATAGTCGAAGCGTCCGTCCTCGGCCAGGCGCTTGATTTCTTCCAGCAGATCCTCGCGCAGCGTGCAGCAAATACAGCCGTTGTGCAGCTCCACCAGCTTTTCTTCGCGATGCCTCAGCTCCACTTCGTTCCTGACCAGCGCGGCATCGATGTTGACCTCGCTCATGTCGTTGACGATCACCGCCACGCGGCGGTCCTCGCGATTGCTGAGAATGTGGTTGAGCACGGTGGTCTTGCCGGCGCCGAGAAAACCCGACAACACGGTAACCGGCAGTTTTTTTTGGGATGACGTCACGGAATGTCCTTGTCGCACGAAGCGATCTTGCCAATTTCTTATAATGTTATATTATAACGTTATATTTAAATCAAGCATGTCCGTGGAGCGCACGATGTCCGAACACCCGCTGGGCCGAGCCAGCCTTTTCTCCTCGAGCCTTGCCCAGCGCCTGGGGCTGGGCGTGCTGCTCTCGCTTGGCCTGTGGTGCCTGGTCGGCTGGGCCCAGTAATGCCATGTCGCAAAGTAACGCCGTGCCGCAAAGCAACGCCATGCCGCAAATAGAATTCCGCAATCTGACGCTTGCCTACGCGCGCCATCCGGCGATTCACCATCTGAACGCCACGGTGGCAAGCGGGTCGCTCACGGCCATCGTGGGGCCGAATGGATCGGGCAAGTCCACCCTGCTCAAGGCCATCATGGGCCAGTTGCGCCCGGTGGAAGGCGAACTGCGCCGCCGGGGCTTTGGGCCGCGCGACATCGGCTATCTGCCGCAGCAGGCCAATATGGAACGCGACTTTCCGATAAGCGTGGGCGACTTTCTGCTCAGCGGCCTGTGGCGGGAGCTTGGCGCATTTGCCGCGCCCGACCGCGCGCAGCGGGCACGCCTGCAATGCGCGTTGGCCCAGGTGGGATTGCAGGGCTTCTCCAGGCGACAGCTGGGCACCCTTTCCGGCGGCCAGTTGCAGCGGCTGCTGTTCGCCCGCCTGTTGCTGCAGGATCGCCCTGTGGTGTTGCTGGACGAACCTTTCAACGCCATCGATGAAAAAACGGCGCACGATCTGTTGCAGTTGATCGCGCTCTGGCATGGCGAAGCGCGCACGATCCTGGTGGTCACGCATGACCTGGATCAAGTGCGTCAGCACTTCCCACGCACCCTGCTGCTGGCCAGGGAACTGCTGGCGCACGGCCCCACGGCAGCGGTGCTCGAACCAGGCAACCTGTTGCGGGCGCGGCGCCTGTGCGAAGCCTTCGACGACAAGGCACGGCCCTGCCGACGCGAATCGGAGGCGGCATGATGCTCGAGTGGCTCAGCTCGCCCTTCGACGATTTCGGTTTCATGCGGCGGGCGCTCGTCGGTTGCGTGGCCATGGCGGTGGGAGGCACGCCGGTGGGCGTGTTCATGACCCTGCGCAACATGAGCCTGACCGGCGATGCCATGGCGCACGCCATATTGCCCGGCGCCGCCATCGGCTACCTGCTGCACGGCCTGTCGCTGCTATCCATGACTGTGGGCGGCATCGCCGCCGGACTGGCGGTGGCGCTGCTTGCCGGTTTCGTCACGCGTTCCAGCAACATTCGCGAAGACACCAACCTGGCGGCGTTCTACCTGATTTCCCTGGCGCTTGGGGTATTGCTGGTATCGAGCCGTGGCAACAGTGTGGATCTGCAGCACGTGCTGTTCGGTTCCATCCTGGCGCTGGACGACGCCACCTTGTTCCTGCTGGCCGGCATTGCCTGCCTGTCGCTCAACCTGTTGCTGCTCTTCTACCGCCCCCTGGTATTGGAATGCTGCGACCCGGATTTCATGCGCAGCGAAAGTCGCCTGAGCGCTTTCGTGCACTACCTGTTCCTGGCCCTGGTGGTGTTGAACCTGGTGGCGGGCTTTCACGCCATCGGCACGCTGATGGCAGTGGGCATGATGATCCTCCCCGCCGCGGCGGCGCGCTTCTGGGTGCGGCAGCTCGACCGGCTCATCCTTACGGCGGTGGGCCTTTGCCTGCTGGGAAGCTGCGCGGGGCTGCTGTTTTCCTATTACGTGGACGTGCCTTCCAGCGCCAGCATCATTCTCTGCCTGGGGCTGATCTATCTGCTTTCCTATCTGCTCGGCAGCGCGCAGGGGCAATGGCAGCGCTGGTTTCCACGCCCCCATCTCGAAGGTTGAACCCCCATGATGTCTTTCTTCTCCGCGAGTGCGCGGCGCTCCCTGTCGCTGTTCTGCTGCCTGCTGTTTGCCGGCGGCATGGTGTCGACGCCAGCCATGGCCGCTGAGAGGCTGCAGGTGGTGGCCACCTTCAGCATCCTCGGCGATTTCACTGCCGTCATCGGCGGCGAATTCATCGAACTGCACACGCTGGTCGGTTACGACAGCGACGGCCACCTGTACCAGCCCACGCCCCAGGATTCGCGCCTGTTGCGTCATGCCGACCTGATCGTCAGCAACGGACTTGGCTTCGAGGGTTGGATGGAACGTCTGATTCGCGCCGCGGAGTACGAGGGCGACGTGGTGGTGGCCAGCCACGGCATCGTGCCCTTGTTCGTGGATGAAGAGGGGGAGCGGCACGCCGACCCGCACGCCTGGCAGGATATCGGCAACGCACGGCAATACCTGAGCAATATCCGGCAGGCCCTGCAGCGTTTGCTGCCGCAGCAAAGCGGCTATTTTGCCGCGCGCGAGGCGCATTACCTGCAGGCCCTCGCCGCCCTGGAACAGGAACTGATACAGAAACTGGGCGCGCTTCCCCCTGCCGCCCGCACCGTGGTGACCAACCACGATGCCTTCGGTTACTTCGCCCAGGCCTACGGCGTGCGCTTTCTGTCGCCGGTGGGGCTGAACACCGACAGCGAGGCCTCGGCGCGGGACGTGGCGCGGCTCATCCGCCAGATTCGCGACGAAGGCGTGCGCGCGGTGTTCATCGAAAACATCACCGATCCGCGTCTGCTGCAGCGCATCACCCAGGAAAGCGGCGCCGTGATCGGCGGCGTGCTCTATTCCGATGCGCTTTCGCAAGCCGATGGGCCCGCCCACACCTACCTGGCGATGATGCGGCACAACCTGCACACCTTGCTCGCCGCCCTCGCCCCCGACGCTTGAAGGAGCATTCAACATGACATCACGCATTCCCGTTACCGTCGTGACCGGCTTTCTCGGCAGCGGCAAGACCACGTTGCTCAATCGCATCCTGGGCGAAGCGCATGGCCAGCGCATTGCCGTCATCGAGAACGAATTCGGCGAGGTGGGCGTGGACCAGGATCTGGTGATCAACGCCGAAGAGGAAATCTTCGAGATGAACAACGGCTGCATCTGCTGCACCGTGCGCGGCGACCTGATCCGGATACTGGGCAACCTGGCCAAACGCCGCGACCGCTTCGACCGGGTGCTGCTCGAAACCACCGGTATGGCCGATCCCGGCCCCGTGGCGCAAACCTTCTTCGTGGACGATGAAATCAAGGAACACTTCGAGCTGGACGGTATCCTCACCCTGGTGGACGCCAAGCACCTGTTGCTGCACCTGGACGAAAGCGACGAAGCCCTGTCCCAGATTGCCTTTGCCGATCGCCTGCTGCTGAACAAGATCGACCTGGTGACCCCCGGGGAACTGGCAGAGGTCAAGCGACGACTGCAAGGCATCAATGCCATGGCCACGATCCTGGAAGTCCGCATGGCCGAGGCGCCGCTCGAGGCGCTGCTTGGCCTGGGCGGCTTCGACCTGCAGCGCGCGCTGCAGGCACGGCCGGAATTTCTGCAGCCCGAGTATCCGTTCGAATGGGCCGGCCTGTACGACCTGAAGCCCGGACGCTACGTGCTTTCTCTTGCACCTGGCCCCGATCCCAGTCTGGATCTGTATCTGCTGCCGCTTGCAGAAGCCGGCGGAGAGGCGCTGCAGCATGGCGCCGAGCAGGTGTTCCGCCACTTTTCCGAGCCCGCCGAGTCGTTGGCGCCTGGGGCTACGCTGCAACCACGGCAACTGCTTGCCCTGCAGCCGCCCGCGACCGGGCGCAACGGCTATGTGTTGACGCTCGATGCGCCCGCCATGTTTGCCATGTACCTGCAGCACCAGCCGCAGGAATTCGAACTGCGCCTGATGCAGGAGGACGGCAGGGAAGCAGCGCTTTTATTGGAACAAAAATTCAACGGTGCGCACAGTCACGACGACAGCGTCACCTCGGTGGCCATCGAAGCCGAAGGCACTCTGCACGAAAAACTGTTTCTGGCCTGGATCGGCACGCTGCTGCGACGGCAGGGCCAGGACATTTTCCGCAGCAAGGGCATCGTCAGCCTGCTGGGCGAAGAGCACCGCTATGTGTTCCAGGGCGTGCACATGCTGCTCGAAGGCGCCCGCGGCGAACCCTGGGGCAACGAGCCACGCTTTAATCGCCTGGTATTCATCGGCCGCAACCTGAACCGCGACTACCTGGAAGAAGGGTTTCAACTATGTTTGGTCTGAAGAAACCCGCCTATGCCGCCAAGTGCGTGCTGCTGGATCAATTGCCCGACTACCCGGTGGCCGCCGACTGGTCCGCCGACGATACACGGCTCGCGCTCGCGGCGGCCGACGGCAGTATCCATGTCTACTCGCCCGAATATCCGGAGCGGACCACCCGCTGGCAGGCGCATGACGGCTGCATCCAGGCCTTGCGCTGGCACCCCACGCTGCCACTGCTCAGCAGCGGCGGTCAGGATGGCCGCATCAGGCACTGGAGCTTCGATACCGCCGGCGCGCCGCAGCAACACGCCGAATCGCCGCGCCTGGGGAACTGGATCGAAGACATGGCCTGGCATCCGGAGGGCCGCTACCTGGCCGTGACCGTGGGCCGCGAAGCGTTGCTCTTCGATCATGAAGGCTATCTGCACAACCGCGTGGATTTCGAGACCAGCACCATTGCCGGCCTGGCCTGGCATCCGCGCGGCACGGCGCTGGCACTGGCGGGTTATGGCGGCGTGATGCTGGTAAGCGGGGTAGCCGACAGGCCGACCTTGTGCCGCCTGGCCTGGCATGGCTCCCTGCTCAATTGCCTGTGGAGTCCCGATGGCAAGGTGCTCGCCGCCTGCCGGCAGGACAACGCCATACATTTCTGGCGCCTGAAAACCCAGCGCGATTCCGCCATAAGCGGTTATGACGGCAAGCCCCGCGCCATGGCCTTCAGCGCGGATTCGCGCTACCTCGTCACCGGCGGCAGCGAACGGCTCACGGCATGGAAATTCGTTGGCGACGGACCCGAAGGCCGCCCGCCCCTGGAAATGCTCTATCACCAGAGCACTGTTACCACCCTCTGCCTGCACCCCGACACCGGGCACGTGGCCGCCGGCGACAAAAGCGGCGTCGTGTCCCTATGGGAAGCCGCCGGTTCAGCGCAGCCCTATTATCATTTCGCGCTGGCAAGCGAACCGGCGCTGCTGAGCTGGCGGAACTGGAAGGGGCGGCAACTGCTTGCCGTGGCCGACCAGAACGGCCGGTTGGAATTGCTCGACATACGTGTGGCGTAAGCGCATGGCCGGTCAGGCCCGCGCCGCCAGTCCGGTTCCCAGGGAGCGGCGATAGGCGGCGGTGGCCGGAATGAGCGCGAGCAGCGCGGCTACCCCAAGCACGATGCCGCCATAGGCCAGCACACGCGCATCGAGCGGCAGGCCGCCGACGTTCAAGCCGTATTCACGCTGCAACCAGGGCGCCGCCGTCGCCTGCAGGATGAACGTGCCCATCCAGCCCAGGCAGAGGCCGCCAACGGTCAACAACAGCGCCTCGAACTCGATGAGCAGGACGATAAAGCCCGGCCGCGCGCCGATGGCGCGGTACAGCGCCAGTTCCCGCTGCCGCTGCTGCATCGACGCCAGCAGCATCGTCGCCAGGCCCAGCAGGGACGCCATCAGCACCACCACGGAGATCACGCCAAGCACACCCTCCACCAGCCGCATGCTTTGCCACAGTTCGGCCAGCGCCACGCCGGGCAGGATCGCGCTCAGGGCTTCTCCCTGGAAGCCGTTGATGTCGCGCTGCAACCCGAACACGGCCGTGCGCGATTTCAGCCCCAGCAACACCGCCGTGACGGATTTCGGCTGCAGCGTGGCCAGCTCCTGCTCGGAATAGCGCTGCGCAAGCCCTGGAATCTGCACGCCGCCACTCCAGCCCAGGTGAATCGCCTCCAAGCCCTGCAGCGATACGTGCACCGCCTGATCCACGGGGGTGCCGGTAGGCGCGAGTATTCCCACTACCGTGAACGGAAAATCGTCGTGCTGGCTGAAACTGGTCGCGCCAAGTCCATGACTGAGTACCAATGTGTCGCCAAGACCATAACCAAGGCTTTGCGCCACTTCCGCCCCCAGCACCGTGGAGAACACCGAATCGAAGCTGCCGCTGCCTTGTTGCAGCAGCAGATTCTGGCGATCGCCATAGCGGAAATAGCGAAAGTAGTCTGCCGTGGTGCCCACCACGCGAAAGCCGCGGTGGGAATCGCCCAACGACAGCGGAATGCTCCAGGCCACCCGGTCGTCCTGGGCCAGCGTCTGGTAGCTGTTCCAACCGATATCGCTGGTGGCGTTGCCGATCCGGAACACCGAGTACAGCAGCAGGTTCAGGGAGCTGGTGCGCGCGCCGACGATCAGATCGACGCCGGCAATGGTGCGGGTGAAACTGGTGCGGGTCTGGCTGCGAATCTGTTCCACGCTCAGCACCACCATCACGCTCAGGCACAGGGAAAACAGGGTGAGCAGCATGCTGCCCTTGCGATCGAGCAGGCTGCGCCAAGCCAATCGAAGCAACATTTCAGCGTCCTCCCGCCACGGCGCTTGCCTGTAACGCGGCCAATTCCACCACCCGGTCGAAACGCGCGCTCAAGCGCTGGTCGTGACTGACGAAAAGTACCGTGGCGCCATATTCCCCGCTCATCGACATCAAGAGTTCCATGAACGCCTGCTGGCTGTCCGCGTCCAGCGCGGAGGTGGGCTCATCGGCAACGAGCAATTGCGGGCGGTTGACCAGCGCCCGCGCCACCGCCACGCGCTGCTGCTGCCCCACGCTCAGCTCGCTGGCGCGGCGCCGCGCCAGCGCGGGATCGAGGCGGAGTTTGTGCAGCAACGCCGCGATCTCTTTGCCCGCCACACGCCGCCCTTCGTTGAAATGGCTGGCCAGGCGGATGTTGGTTTCCACGTCCAGGAAGGGAATGAGATTGAAGGCCTGGAACACGAGGCCGACGTGCCGCGCCCGGAAGCGGTCCAGCGCGCGGGCGCCGAGCTCATGGACTGCGGTGCCACCGATGACGATGCGACCACGCTGCGGCCGCAGTATGCCCGCCAACAGGTTCAGGAAGGTCGATTTACCCGAGCCGGAGGCACCGGCAATGAACACCTTCTCGCCCTGCCGCGCGCTGAAATACAGACCATCCAGGCAACGCTGCGCCTGTCCCGGCCAGGTGTAGGCAATATCTTCGACCTGAAGCCATTCAGCCATGACGTTTACTTATCTTTTCCATTATTGCAATATTATAACGTTTTAAAATTATTGGGAGCATTCCATGCGCACATTTTCCGTTCCGCGGCTTCTCATGGTTTTGATGATGCTGGTTCCGGCACCGGGCATCCCGGCACAGGCGGTCGATGATGCTGGCGGCATCGGCGGCTACGAGCCCGTGATGTGGGTGGACCTGCTGCCCTTCGAAGACCTTCAGGCACTGCTCAATCCACCGCCCCTCGAACACATCGGCCCGGAGGAAGGAGCCGGCGGCCTGTTGCGCAACAACCGCGCCGGCACCAGCCTC
>DATMFX010000126.1:0-3268 GCA_035555995.1 Hyphomicrobiales bacterium
CCCTGCCGAAATTAATAGTCTTAACGATAAGCGTTACCATGAACATTTATTTAATTAAATCAACAGGTTAGCATGGAAAACCACTGGACAAACCCGTCTTGATCCAGGACAATGCCTTCCGTGTTCCACCCCCTTCCAGGAGGCCGCCATGAAAGGTGACAAGCAGGTCATCGTCCATCTCAACAAAATCCTCGGCAACGAGCTCGTTGCCATCAACCAGTATTTTCTGCATGCCAAGATGTTCAAGGACTGGGGGCTGAAGGAGCTGGCCGAACACACCCATCATGAATCCATCGACGAAATGAAGCATGCCGATGCGCTGATCGAACGCATCCTGTTCCTCGAAGGCCTGCCCAACCTGCAGGATCTGGGCAAGCTGCACATCGGCGAACATACCCAGGAAATGCTGCAGTGCGACCTGGCGCTGGAAATGCGCGCGATTCCCGATCTGAAGGAAGCCATTACCTACTGCGACCAGGTGCGCGACTACGTCAGCCGCGAATTGTTCGAAGACATCCTCGAAAGCGAGGAAGAGCACGTGGACTGGCTGGAAACGCAGTTGTCGCTGATCGAGAAGGTGGGCATTCAGAACTATCTTCAGGAGAAGATGGACAGCTGAGCACCATCGCGCCCGCGCCGGGTTTCCCCCGGCGTGGACGCGCCTCTTCCCCGCGTTGTGTCCTGAACGGATACGCCGCGCCAAGAAACCCTTCCCCTTGCGCGGGTATGCCGTAAATTACCGCCTCCGGGCGCCCTCTTTCCCCCGCGCCCCGGCTTGCAAAAGCCCCCCGCTCCCTGCATATTTGCGATCCCTTTTTGCGATCCCGTTTCAACCCTTGCAGGAGATTTTCATGAGCGCATTCGTTTGTCAGAAGGCCCCAGGTTTTACCGCTGCCGCGGTCATGCCGGACGGCTCCATCAAGGACGATTTTTCCCTGGCCGACTACGCCGGCAAGTACGTAGTGATCTTTTTCTATCCGCTGGATTTCACCTTCGTATGCCCGTCCGAAATCCTGGCCCACAACAGCCGCGTGGCAGAATTCAAGAACCGCGGCGTGCAGGTGATCGGCGTTTCCATCGACTCGCAGTTCACCCATTCCGCCTGGCGCAACACTTCGCTCGAGAACGGCGGCATCGGCAAGATCGATTTCCCGCTGGTGGCCGACGTGAAGCACGAAATCGTGCAGGCCTATGGCGTCGAGCATCCGGATGGCGTGGCGCTGCGCGGTTCCTTCCTGATCGACAAGGACGGCTTCATCCAGCACATGGTCATCAACAACCTGCCGCTTGGCCGCAACGTCGATGAAATGCTGCGCATGGTCGACGCGCTGCAGTTCACCGAAGAACATGGCGAAGTGTGCCCCGCCGGCTGGAACAAAGGCGACGAAGGCATGAAGCCCGATGCCGGCGGCGTGGCCAGCTATCTGGCCAAGCACGGTTCGGCGCTCTAAGCCGGCCCGGATCGTTTACCGTCAACCGGTCGCCTGCAGGCGGCCGGTTGCCACCTGACGCGTTTCTATGTCCTTCATTCATTCCCCCCAGCGCCGCTGGCTCGATCTTGCGGTGGGCATTGTCCTGATCACCATGCTGATCGGCGGCAGCCGCTACATCTTCGAACTGAACAGCGACGCCCGTGAGCAGCAACTGGATTCGGTGCTTGCCATGCAGGGCCAGCGTATTTCCACCGACAAGGGTTGCGTGGCCTGCCATACCGTGGACGGCAGCGCTGGCGTGGGGCCGACCTGGCTGGGCATGTGGGGACGTGTGGAAGAACTCACCAGCGGCCGCACCGTGGTGGTGGACGAGGAGTATTTTCGCCGCAGCCTGGAAGATCCGCGGCGTCAGGTGGTCAAGGATTATCCCAACGTGATGCTGCCCTACTTCCTGTCCGAGGAAGAGATTCAGGCATTGATCGCCTTCGCGCAGAGCCTGTCGCCGCCGCCCTGACGCGCAACCCGCCCCGGCTTACGCCGCCACGCCCTGATCCGGCGCATCCCGCGCATCGGCCGCGGCCTGTTGCTGACGGTATTCGAGCAGCCAGCGGCGCCAGCCGAACAGCACGATGATCAGATACGCCGCAAACAGCAGCGCGGTCAGGTACAGCCCCCGATCGATGTAGAGATAGATCGACACGCTGTCGACCACCAACCAGTACAGCCAGTTTTCCAGCACCTTGCGCACCACCAGGAAAGTGGTGACCACCGCGCCCCAGGTGGTGAAGGAATCGAGGAATGGAAAGGCACCATGGGTGTAGCGCTGGATCATGTAGCCATTGACGCTTGCCAGCACCAGCACCGCCGCAATCAGCGCCGCATGCTGCCACCCGCGCAGCCGGTGAATGCGCAGCCCCTCGTGCTGCTTGCCGCCGTAGCGCCATTCCCACCAGCCCACCACGGCCATCACCACGTAGAAGACATTCAACGCCGACTCCATCAAGAGCCGCACGTCCCAGAAAATATACGTGTACAGCGTGGAACTGACGAAGGCGCAGGCCCAGCACCACAGGTTCTCGCGCGCCGCCAACAGCAGATAGGCGATGGCGGTGAGCACCGCCACGCTTTCCAGCGACACCAGCGAGGACCAGAACTGTTGCATCAAGCGGCGTCGAAGTCGGGAATGAACTTGGCCACGAACACCGCCTTGCCGTGCGTCTTGTTGCTCCACGCGAACAGTTCGGTGAGCCCCTGCATCACCACGTCGTATTCACCCACGATCAGCGTGGACGTGGCCGAGGTGTTGCAGTGCAGTCCGGGCCTGGTGTTGAGCTCGCGGATGAAATCCAGCACGAGATCGCTATAGCCCTCCTGCAAGGGATACATGCTGAGTTCGACAGTCAATATCATGTTGCTCTCCTGTGTTTGACGAGAATACTCAACACCACGCCCACCAGCACCAGCAACATGCCCAGATAGGTCATGAGGTTGAAGCTTTCGTCGAACAGCGCCAACCCAAGGCCAATGGCAAACAGCACCTCGGTGTAATTGACGATGGCGACGCGTGAAATCATCGCATGCTGGTACGCCTTCGTCATGCAATACTGCCCGCCCTGCGTGGTAAGTCCCAACAACAGCAACCACAGCCACTCGATGCCCGTCGGACTCACCCACACCAATGCCGACCAGAGTCCCGTGACCGGCAGGCACACCAGCGGAAAGTAGAAAATGATCACCAGCGGGTGCTCGCTGTGGCCCAGCTTGCGCACGCAATTGTAAGCCACCCCCATGGTGAAAGACGCCGTGATGCCCACCAACAGATGCAGCGGCCCGAT
>DATMFX010000127.1:0-2399 GCA_035555995.1 Hyphomicrobiales bacterium
AGCCCACCAGCACGATGTCGGTGCGCGGCTCCTCGATCAGCGCCTTCAGGTAATTGACGATGCGCCCGCCCGCGCACATGCCGCTGGCGGCAATCACCACGCAGGCGCGATTGGTCTGCTTGAGGTGCCGCACCATGGCCTCGTGCTCGTGATGGCTGCCCACTGTGATCAATTGTTCAAAATCCAGCGGATCACGCCCACTGCGCAATACGTTCAGCGCCTCTTTGTCCCAGAACGGCTTGAGGTAGCGGTAGCTTTCGGTGAAGCGGCTGGCAAGCGGCGAATCGACGATGATGCCAAGCGCCTGCCAGTCCACCGCCTGGCGCTTGCCGCCGCCCGCTGGCGCCTTGTCGCCCTGTTTCCCGGCATCCTGTGGCTTCTTCGCGGCGGCGCGGCGTTTTTCCTGGGCGATGATAGCCTCGATTTCGTACAGGATTTCCTGCGTGCGGCCGATGCTGAACGCCGGAATCAATACCACGCCCTGATCCGCCAATGCCTTTTCCACCACTGCCTTGAGCAACGCGCGGCGCGTGCGCCGATCAGGATGGCGGCGGTCGCCGTAGGTGCTTTCGATGACCAGCGTGTCGCAGCGATACGGCGATTTCGGCGCCGGCAGCAGCGGCGAATAGGTGGCGCCGAGGTCGCCGGAAAACACCACACGCCGGGTTTGCGCGCGCGCCTGTACCGGCGTTTGCTCCGGCACGGATTCCTGGCCGTGCTTTTGCACCTGCACGTCGCATTCCACGTACGCCGATCCCAGGATGTGCCCCGCCGGCTGCAGCCGCAGCCGCACTTTGCGGTCGGGCACGTCGAGCAGGGTGAACCAGTGCTGGTACGGCAACGCGATGATGCGCTGCTTCAACAGCGCCAGAAAACGCAGCACCAGGTCGGGATCCCGGGTAAAACCCAGTTGCACGGCATCCTCCAGCACCAGCGGCAACAGGTGGGCCGAAGGCTGGCTGCACAGGATCGGGCCCTTGAACCCGGCGGCCAACAGATAGGGAATGCGCCCCACGTGATCGATGTGCACGTGGGTGACCACCAGCGCCTTGATGTGCTCGATGGGAAAGTCGATGCGCAGATCGCCGCTCTCGCGTCCCGCCCCCGCGGTTTCCGCGCCCTGAAACAGGCCGCAGTCCACCAGCACGCCAAAATCGCCGCCAAGCCGCAGCTCGTGGCAGGAACCGGTGACGCCGTTCACGGCGCCGTGGTGATGCAAGCTCAGTGTGTCCATGGTGTTCTTATTGTTCTCCCGCTGGCTGATACATCGTTTCAGTAGACGACAGCTTTCCCATCAACTCCAGGGATGGCGCCGTTCCCAATCCCAGGCGTGGGTAAGGATGGTGTCTAAATTGGCGTAGCGCGGCTGCCAGCCGAGTACCTGGCGGGCCTGGGTGGCGTCGGCCACCAGGCGCGGCGGGTCGCCGGCGCGGCGCGGCGCGTCAAGTACCGCGAAGTTCACGCCCGTTACCCGCTTGGCGGCGTCGATCACCTGCTGCACCGAAAACCCGTTGCCGTTGCCCAGGTTGAACGCGGTGCTCACGCCGCCGGCAAACAGATAGTCCAGAGCCAGCGTGTGCGCGCTCACCAGGTCCTGCACGTGGATGTAGTCGCGGATGCAGGTGCCGTCCGGCGTGTCGTAGTCGCGGCCGAATACGGTGATGGCCTCGCGGCGGCCGGAGGCGGCCTGCAGCACCAGGGGAATCAGGTGCGTTTCCGGCTCGTGGCGCTCGCCAAGCTCGCCGTCCGGATCGGCGCCGGCGGCGTTGAAATAGCGCAGCGCCACCGAACGCAGTGCGTGCGCCTGGTCGAAATCACGCAGTATCTGCTCCACCATCCATTTGGACTGACCGTAGGGGTTGATCGGCTGCTTGGGATGCGCTTCGTCAATCGGCACGTAGGTGGGGTCGCCATACACGGCGGCGGTGGACGAGAAAATGAAGTGCTTCACCTTGGCCTGCACCATGGCCTGCAGCAGCGTCACCGTGGCGGCCACGTTGTTGTGGTAATACTTGCCGGGCAGGCTCACGCTTTCGCCCACCTGGATGAACGAGGCGAAGTGCAGCACGGCGTCCACCTTGTGGCGGGTGAAGACGCCGGCGATCTGCGCGGCGTCGCCGATGTCCACCTGTTCCACCTCATGTGCGCTGACCGCGCTGGCAAAGCCGGTGGAAAAGTTGTCCACCACGATGACGCGATGGCCGTCGCGCTTGAGGCTCTTGGCCATGTGGGAGCCGATGTAGCCGGCGCCCCCTACTACAACCAATGTACGTGCCATGGTCAGATTGTCCTCCATTCAGCGTTGATTGCCCGCAGACGTTCCCGCATCAGGGTGCCGCTGCGGGCGGGGTCGAAGTGGGCGGCGGCAAAACCGCGCACCTGTTTGGCGAATGCGCGGT
>DATMFX010000128.1:0-4707 GCA_035555995.1 Hyphomicrobiales bacterium
AACCGCTGACCAGCGCCAGGATGCCGTGATGGATGGCGCTTGCGGTATCGCGCCCCGGCGCCACTTCGCCAAACGGCAGTTCGGGCGTGGCAAGCGCGCGCGAACGGTTGGTCAGCACGCCGCGCATCATCTGCAGGCCCGGCACGATGTAGCCGCCCAGGTGCCTACCCTTGGCATCCACCATGTCCACGGTGATCGTGGTGCCGCAATCCACCACCACGCAGGCATCCTGGCAGCGCGTGTAGGCGGCCAGCATGGCCAGCCAGCGGTCCACGCCGAGCCGCGTATCGTCCTCGTAGCAATGCTGCAGCGCCACGCCCTCGGAGTTCACCACCACGAATTCCGAAGACAGCGCCAGCTTTTCGAACAGGAAGGATGACAGCGCCTCCTGAAAGCTCGGGCCGCGCACGCTGGCCACCAGCACACGGTCGATGTCCTGCAGCGGCAGTTCATTGAACTGCTCCCGCATGCGCAGGAAGGCGGAAGGAATCTTTTCCGGCGCCATCAGGGCGTCGCTCGCCAGGGTACGCCAACCCTGCCCGTTTTCCTGCTGGCGCAAACGCCACTTGATGCGGGTATTGCCCGCATCGAACTCCAGTTGCAACAACCGCTCTTGCGACTTGCTCATTACGTTGTGCTCACACCTTTACTGCCACTACCCCCCTGCTCCCGCAGGCGCAGGCTTATCTCGCCGCCATGAAAACGGCGCAACCCCTGCGGCGTCGCCACCAACAGCGCACCGCTTGCATCCACGCCCTGCCCCGTGCCGGTCACCACCGCTTCTCCCTCGAACACGTCCAGGGGCTGCGCATAGCCGAGGTCCAGGGCTTCCCAACGCGTCAGGAACGCGGCAAAGCCGCGCTCGCGAAACAGCGCCACCGCATCCACCAGCGCATTGAGCAGGGCCGCCACCAGCGCGTTGCGCGCCTGTGGCGCAATGCCGTACGCGGCCAGATCCGTCCACGGCTGCGTCACCTGTTGCATGTCATCCACGCGCGCGCGCAGGTTCAGCCCCACGCCGATCACCACGTGGCAGCGGCTCTGCAGATCGCCGGATATCTCCAGCAGCACGCCGCCGATCTTGCGCCCTTCGCACAACAGATCGTTTGGCCATTTGAGTCCCACGCCGCCCAGCCCCCGCGCCTGCAGCGCCTCGGCCACCGCAATGCCCACGGCAAGGCTCAGGCCGCCAAGCGCCGCCGCGCCGCCTTCGAACACGGCCAGCAGGCTGAGGTAGATGTTGCTCCCGAAAGGACTCACCCAGCCGCGCCCGCGACGGCCGCGCCCCGCGCTCTGGCGCTCGGCCAGGCAGACGCGCAGCAGTGCCGGATCGGCTTCCACGTCGCCGGCCTGCACCTGGCGCAGCAGCTGCGAATTGGTGGAATCGATCTCGGGCAGTATGTCGATCCTGGCCAGCCGCGCCGCCACGTCTGCACGCAATGCCGCGCCGATGGCGCCGGCCGACAGCAGATGCAAGCGCTCGCTCAGGCGATAGCCCTTGCCGCGCACGCAATGCACTTCCAGCCCAAGCTCATCGAGCGCGCCCACCGCTTTCCATATCGAGGTCTTGCTCACCCCGAAGCGCGCGCCAAGCGCGGCGCCGGTATGAAACTGGCCATCGGCCAGTACCCCGATCAATTGTGTGGCAAGCGCCTGCATGCAACGTCCATAGAAACCACGGCGCACCGCGCGCCCGTAATCAGGGGCGCAATACTACATCGTTTGTCGCGCCGCGGACCCCCGTGCCGCCGGTTATCGCAACAAACTCCACCAACGCGCATGCGGCCAAGTAGTGCAGCGCGGGAACCACCGTGGTGCAGGTGGATTTTTTCCTGCCCCGTTTTGGCGCCACCTCGCCCCCGGATACGCTGCCGTTTTTATCTCAGACCGCTACGCCCCTGATTTAACTACACAAAATTTTCTGGCACATGCATTGCTTTGCTCATTTGCGTGTAGTGCCACATCACCCGATCAGACGCAACGACGGACCAGGAGACAGCCCCATGAAAATGATCAACGCGATCATCAAGCCCTTCAAGCTCGATGACGTCAGAGAAGCCCTCTCGGAGATAGGCGTGCAGGGAATCACCGTTACCGAAGTGAAAGGCTTCGGCCGCCAGAAAGGCCATACCGAACTGTATCGCGGCGCCGAATACGTCGTGGACTTTCTGCCGAAACTGAAAGTGGAGGTGGCGGTGGCCGATGGCGCGCTCGAGCAAACCATCGAGACCATCGCCCGCGCCGCCAACACCGGCAAGATCGGCGACGGCAAGATTTTCGTCTACGACCTCGAACAGGCGATTCGCATCCGCACCGGCGAAACCGGCGACGACGCCATCTAACGCACGCAAATACAAGCTTCTGGAGATGAGTATGGAATACAACCTATGTGAATCCGCCGCGCTGCGGCGTTCCGCACCCCGCAAGGGCGTGCTTGCCGCCCTGCTGGGCACTAGCGCGCTGTTGCCGCTTCCCCTGCTGGCACAGGATGGACCCGACACCGGCGACACCGCCTGGATGCTCACGTCCACCGTGCTGGTGCTGTTCATGACCATCCCTGGCCTGAGCCTGTTCTACGCGGGCATGGTGCGCACCAAGAACGTGCTCTCGGTGTTCATGCAGTGCTTTGCCATCACCGCGCTGATGACGGTGCTGTGGATGGTGTACGGTTACAGCCTGGCCTTCGACACCGCCGGCATGGCGGCGGGCACGCTCAACTTCAGCTCCATCGTGGGCGGGCTGGGCAATGCCTTCATGAACGGCGTGGGCTTCGACTCGCTCAGCGGCACGATTCCGGAAAGCGTGTTCGCCACCTTTCAGATGACCTTCGCCATCATCACCCCCGCGCTGATCGTGGGCGCCTTTGCCGAGCGCATCAAATTCTCCGCGCTGCTGGTGTTCATGACGCTGTGGTTCACCGTTTGCTACGCCCCCATGGTGCACATGGTCTGGGCCGGCGACGGCGGGCTGATGTGGGATTGGGGGGTGCTCGACTTCGCCGGCGGCACCGTGGTGCACATCAATGCCGGTATCGCGGGCCTGGTCACTTGTCTCTTGATCGGCAAACGCAAGGGCTTTCCCACCACGCCGATGCCGCCGCATAACCTGACCTACACCATCGTCGGCGCGGCACTGCTGTGGGTGGGCTGGTTCGGCTTCAACGCCGGGTCCGCCGTCAGCGCCGGCACCGGCGCCGGCATGGCCATGCTGGTGACGCAGATCGCCACTGCCGCGGCCGCCCTGGCCTGGATGTTCGCCGAGTGGTTCACGCACGGCAAACCCAGCGTGCTGGGCATCGCGTCCGGCGCCGTGGCGGGCCTGGTGGCCGTTACCCCCGCCGCCGGCTTCGTCGGCCCGCAGGGCGCGTTGCTGCTTGGCCTGATCGCCGGGGTGGTGTGCTTCTTCGCCGCCACCAGCCTCAAACGCAAAATGGGCTATGACGATTCACTCGACGTGTTCGGCGTGCACGCCATAGGCGGCATCGTGGGCGCGATACTCACCGGCGTGTTCGCCGCCACCAGCTTCGGTGGGGCGGGCATGGACAACAGCATCGCCACCCAGGTGTTCATCCAGATCAAGAGCGTGCTCTTCACCATCGTCTACACCGGCGTGCTCAGCGCCATTCTCTACAAGGTGGTGGATGCGGTGATCGGCATGCGCGTCAGCGAAGAAGCCGAACGCGAAGGGCTCGACCTGGTATCGCACAACGAGCGCGGGTACGTGCTCTGACGCAGAACATCCTTCAAGCAGGACGTGCAGGGTCGGAGACAATGCCGCAAGGCAGGCTCCGGCCCCGCAACCAAAAGCCCCTGCGGGGGCTTTATCTTTCCGCCAGCACCTGCTTCATCCGCGCGTAATCCTTCAGGTAGGCTTTGCCCAGCCGCAGTTTCTGGGTATCGCTGAGAATCTTCCCCGACACCTGGAAAAACTTCTTCTCTTCCTCGCGCAGGTGATGGTGTACCTCGTGCGACAGCTTCTTGGCCTTGGCCAGCCAGCTACCGCCAATGGCGTCGGCCTGGCCAAGATCCTCCACCGCCTCGTCGATTTCGTGATGTTCGGACAGGGCATGGCGCGACGAATTCAGGCCCATGTCGTCCATCAGCATCGGCACATACAGAAAGCGCTCCTCGGCCGCGGCGTGCGCCGCAAGTTCGATGCGTAACTGCCGATAGACCTCCTCCCTGCGCCCGCCATGCGGCGGCGAGCGTAGCAGTTGGCGGCACAGCGAACGCTGGGTTTCGTGACTTTCATGCAAGGCATCGTAGATGTTCAACGGCATGGCGTTATCCTCTCGTCGCACAGGTTGCAGCCCATCCATAGCCCAAGGCGCGCGGCTTTGCATCCGCGAAAAGACCGTAATGCCAACCAGGTCATACTCTGCCGGGCAAGCTAGCCCGCGCCGGGGATCCACACCTGCGCCTCTGGCAACAGCCGGGTGAATTCGCGCTTGAGCGTTTGCTTGGCGTCGTCGTCGCCGTGCACCAGGCGGATTTCGCCGGGGCGCTGGCGCATGCGCTTGACGAAGTTCAACAGGTTGCCTTGGTCCGCATGCGCGGAATAGCCGCTCAGCTGATGCACACCGGCGCGGATGATGTAGCGTTCGCCGTCGAGCACCACGTAGGGTTCGCGTCCGTTGGGGCGGCGTTCGCCACCCGCGTAGTCCAGGATGTCGCGTCCCGGCGTGCCGCGCGCCTGGTAGCCCACCAG